>JBLIMF010000059.1:0-14331 GCA_047638615.1 Gammaproteobacteria bacterium | reverse complement strand
GCCTCCACCGGTCAAGATCCCCACTCGCACAGCACTCCAGCGTACGCGACACCGCGGTCTGGGGCACGCAGTGTTCGGAAACGATCGAATCGGCGAGGCTCTTCCGGTTGCGGCTGGTAAAACTATCTGATGGCCTGGAACAACAGTCGACCCGTTCCGTGGAAACGACTCATGCGCGAATGGGTGATTTACGCCGGCATTATGTCGGTCGTTTTTCTGTTTGTCTTCAACGACGGGAACCCTGCCGGCGCGATCGCCGGCGTGCTCGTCAGTGGCCCCATGTACCTCGGCCTCGGCTGGATCTTGGCGAAGATCGGGTACCAGCGCAAGACAATGAAGGAAATGCGAGCAACTTCCAGCGACACCGAACAGGTACGCAAGAAGAGCAAGAAGGGCGACACGGATCTCGACGAGCCGAGCAGCCGTGTGGTCGCACCAAGCAGTCGCACCGCCGGTGGCGGCAACCGTCCGCAATCGAAAAAGAGCCGCCGCCGCTGACCTCAGTCCGACACCCGGTGCGCCGACTACTCTGACCGTTGTGACGAGCCAGTGTGTGATTGCCATCGACGCGGGAACAACCGGGGTACGAAGCCGGGCAGTGTTCACCGACGACTCCCCCACGGTCGCGTCGTACCGAGAGTTCACCCAGCACTACCCGCGGCCGGGCTGGGTCGAACACGACGCCGACGAAATCTGGGCTGCTGTTGTCGAGACCTTGAACGAGGTCATCAACGAAGTCGGTCGTGATCGGATTGCTGCGATCGGCATCACCAATCAGCGCGAGACCGTGCTGGCATGGGATCGCACCACCGGCGCTCCGTTCGGCAACGCCATCGTCTGGCAGGACCGACGCACAGCGAAACGCTGCGACGAACTCGCAGCCGAGGGCCGCCTTGACATGGTCCGCGAGCGCACCGGCCTGGTACTCGACCCATACTTTTCGGGCACCAAGTTCGAATGGCTGCTTCAAAACCGGGAAATCCCAGTCGACGAGAAGTTGGCCCTCGGCACGATCGATTCGTGGCTGATCTGGAATCTGACCTCCGGTGCTGTGTTCGCCACCGACGTCACCAATGCGAGCCGAACGATGCTCTGCGACATTCGGACTCGGACATGGGACACCGACCTGTGCGACATGCTGCACGTACCGATGACGGCGCTTGCAAAAATCGTCCCGTCGAGCGGCCGGATTGGCGTCACGTCTGCAGCGTGCGGCATTCCCGGCGGCATCCCGATCAGCGGCGTGGCCGGCGACCAGCAGGCCGCTCTGTTCGGTCAGGCTTGCGTTGAGCCTGGCATGGCCAAAAACACGTACGGCACCGGTTCGTTCGTGCTCCTCAATGTCGGCGAAACCTGTCCCCCGCCGACCGAGGGCATGCTGACCACCGTGGCGTGGACACTCGCCGACGGCACCACCCACTATGCACTCGAGGGAGCGATCTTCGTGACCGGCGCCGCAATCCAATGGCTCCGCGACGGGTTGAACATCATCGATGACGCCGCCGAGGCAGGGCCGCTCGCCGAAACGGTCGACGACACTGGCGGCGTCTACTTCGTTCCGGCGCTCGCTGGCCTCGGGTCACCCTGGTGGGATCCGTACGCCCGGGGCACCATCGTCGGCATCACTCGTGGTACCGGGCGCGCGGAAATCGTGCGCGCCACCGTCGAATCGATGGCGTACCAAACACGTGACGTGGTCGACGCGATGGTTGCAGCGAGCGGAACCGAGCTGAAAGAACTGCGAGTCGACGGCGGCGCCTCGATCATGGATGTCCTCTGTCAAATCCAGTCGGATCAGCTCGGCGTAGACGTCCTGCGACCGGTCGACCAGGAAACCACCGCCCTGGGTGCCGCATTCCTCGCCGGCTTGGCTGAGGGGGTGTGGGCCACGCCAGAAGAAGTGCTGTCGCAGTGGTCGCTTGATGCCCGCTTCACACCTGCCGATAATCGTGAAGTCTCCGATGCACTGCACAGCCAGTGGCTGCGCGCCGTCGAGCGCTCGACAGGCTGGGAGAGCTAAAGCAGGGCGTCGGCGAGGCGACCGAGCAGGTTCACTCTGATTCGCTCGCGCTCGTGAATCGGCCGGTCGTTGCGACCGGCAACGACGTTCAGCCCGGCTCCGGGCAGGTGCGCCCAGACAAGGTCACTCGGGGCGGCGTCGTCGATCTCGTCGAGGTGCTGGCTGCCTGCCAGAAATGCCGTCAGCCAAGCAAGGTCTGGTGTCTCGCCGAATTGCATAACCGGGCCGTCGGCGCCGAGTGCTGCAACCCAATTAGCTTCGACGATGCGCATCAATCCGGTGCAGAGCACATCAAGGCGATCTTCCTTCGAGCACTCGGCCATTGCAGCACCAACGGCGAGGGCCGCCAGGTTGACGTCGGCCCG
The DNA here is from genome assembly GCA_047638615.1 of Gammaproteobacteria bacterium. Classification (GTDB taxonomy): domain Bacteria; phylum Actinomycetota; class Acidimicrobiia; order Acidimicrobiales; family Ilumatobacteraceae; genus Ilumatobacter_A. The sequence goes on along the minus strand of JBLIMF010000059.1, from coordinate 11,946 downwards.
ATCGATTTCGACCGTGCGGATGTTCTCAACCGAGACCCCATCAACCGCATCGATTTCCGCGGACAGCAACGGGACGAGACCCTCGTCAGGCAATGCGACAGTGAGTTCGTCGATGACGCGACCTGCGCCCTGCTCGAGAATTTCTATCGCCAGAACATCACCCCTCACGGCACCGATTCGGCTCGCAACTTGCCCCAGGGCGCCAGGACGATCTGGCATCCAGACCCGGACGACGACGACGACGGTATTCACGATTGGAAAACATAACAACCAAACGTGCGCGCTTCGTGACGCCCGGGTTGCCGCTCCGTTTCACACCCTCAAGTCGAACCCAAAGGTGGGCCTGGCATCAACCCAGTTTGGGGAGGCCGCGCTTGAGGTTGCGGATGGCCTGGTTGATGCGGAGTTCGTTCTCAATGAGGGCGAACCTGGCGAATCCTTCACCACCGGGGCCAAAGCCAACGCCAGGCGACAGCGCCACATCGGCTTCCTTGACCACATGTGAGCAGAATTCGACGGATCCCATCTCGGAATAGGCCTCAGGAATCGGGGCCCACACGAACATCGTGCCGCCCGGTTTCGGGACATCCCAGCCAATGCGCTGCAGGCCGTCGATCAACGCGTCACACCGCGACTCGTAGACCTCACGGACCTGATCAGGAAATTCAGGCGCCTCGTTGATCGTCACGGTGGCGGCGATCTGGACCGGCTGGAACATGCCGTAGTCGAGATAGCTCTTCAGCTTGACAAGTGCTTGGACGACATCTTTGTTACCGAGCAGGAAGGCACAGCGCCAACCTGACATCGAGAAGCTCTTTGTCATCGAGTACAGCTCGACTGCGCATTCTTTGGCACCCTCGGCCTGCAGGATGCTCGGTGGCTCGTGACCATCGAAACCCATGTCGGCGTACGCATTGTCGTGGACGACGATCATCTCTTTCTCGCGACAAAAATCGACAACGCGCTGCATGAATGGAAGGTCGACCGTAGCGCCCGTCGGGTTATGCGGAAATGACATCACCAGCACACGGGGCTTGGGCCAGCCGACGTCCCATGCGGTCTGCAGGCTGTCCATGAAGTCATCGGCGAAGTTCTCGCGCTGGCTCGGGTTGGCCAGGAACTTCATCGGTACCTGACGGAGGTCAGCGCCGGCAAACAATGGACCGTACATGTGGATCGGGTAGCTCGGGCTTGGCACAATCGCTGCATCACCACGGTCGAGGAGTACCCACATCAGGTGGGTGAACCCTTCTTTGGAACCAATCGTGTTGGTGATCTCCAACTCGGGGTCCAGGTCAACGTCCCACTTGTTCTTGTAGTACCCCGCGATCGCTTCGCGCAGCTTCGGCAAACCACGGCTCAGGGAGTACCTGTGGTTGCGTGGGTTTTGGGCTGCTTCTGCAAGCTTGGCGACTGCAATGTCGGGCGACGGGATGTCCGGGTTGCCGAAGCCGAGGTCAACGACATCCGCCCCTGCCTGCCGTGCCTCGATCTTCAGTCCATTGATAATGGAAAAAACGTATGGGGGCAGGTTCTCAATTCGGCGAAAGTCCACGCCGCCAAGGTACTCACCGTGACCGCGAAACAGCGGTTCTGTTTCGGCCCCACTTCACTGACCTTGTCGCACTTTCAAGTGCGCATATGATTTCAGCACTCGAATCGACGAACGGGAGTGCTTTTCGAGACAGGAGACACTGGAAACAATGGTTCCGAAGTTCAGAAGAGTCAGAGACCCGGGAGCAGCGCTGCACCAACGGCGCCGGCAAGCGGGCCCCAGGTGGCGAACTCCACTCGCGGCATTGGCCGGAGATGCGGCTGATAGAGCAGTTCGCCGTACCACTTGATGATCGGGTTCAGGTAGAGATCGGAGCCAGCTGCGAGTCCGCCACCGAGCACGAACATCTCTGGGTCAAAGGCGTTCGTCAAGTTCGATAGACCAAGGGCGACCCAGCGACCGAAATCATCGATGACCGCAATGGCCTCGGGATCACCCTCACGGGCGGCGGCCTGCACATGTTCGCCACGAACGTCCTGTGGGTCGCCTCCGGCATGGCGGACCACTTCACGCAGTCTGCGTCCGGTCGCGGCCTCGCGGGCGAGCATGGCAAGGCCGGAACCTGAGGCGTAGCGCTCCCAGCAGCCGCGGCGACCGCACGGGCAACGCGGTCCGTCGGGATGAACAACCATATGGCCAAACTCGCCAGCGAATCCGTTCATACCGCGTTGCAGTTGGCCATTCGACACGAGGCCGCCGCCAATGCCGGTCCCGAGAGTCACAAGCATCATGTTGGAAGTGCCGGCAGCTGCGCCGAGTTGCCATTCGGCGACGGTGGCGCAGGTGGCGTCGTTATCGACAACGATGTCACCGTCGAGTCGTTTGGCGAGCGAACCGCGGACGTCGAAGTCAGCCACACCATCGAGGTTCGGGGCCGCACGCAGTACGCCGGCTCCAGTGACCAGGCCGGGTACGCCGACGCCGAGGCTGCCGTCGTAGCCGAGATCGTTGGCCAACTCGACGAGAACGTCGATCAGCGGTTCGAGGCTATTCGGCCCACGCGGGGTGGAGCGCTTGTCTTCGGCGATGACCGTGCCGGATTCATCGAGGGCGACGCCAAGCGCCTTGGTGCCTCCGACGTCGATACCGATGCGGCGGGCCGGCACAGAACCGGCCACTGTCACGCTTCGGCTCGAACCTTGAGTTCGCGAACCGTGTTCAAAATGCGTACTTCTGCGCGACGCTTCACGAAGCCGGGCAGCGGCACAACGAGATCGATCGCAAGGTCGTACTGCACTTCGGTGCCGCCAGCGGAGCGTACGAACTTGAACGCACCGTCGATCGAGCGCTGGATGTCGCCGCGCAACAGCTTCCAGCCAAGCTCGCCGGGAGCATTCGTGTAGTCGTACTTGAGCGTGTAGTGAGTGCTTCGGCCGAGAGCCGATGCACGGAACTCGACTTCAGATGGGCGGCCCTGATCGTCAGTGGCATGCACGGTGACGTCTTTGATGTCACGCGCCCACGTCGGATAATTCTCGATGTCAACAGCGATCTCCCAAACCCGTTCGGGCGGAGCCGCGATGGTGATGGTTTCGGTTGCTGTCTCAGCCATGTGCTTCATTCTGGTCGATAGAGGTGGTCGAAGTAGGGCCATCTGCATCAGAATCCAAGGGTTCCTGTTCAGATCGTGTTCTCGCTGCAACCGCTTCGGGGTCCATTCGCTTCCCGAATTCAGCATGATAGGAAGCCCACAGGCCGTTCAAGCCAAGGCCGAACATCGGCACCAGGAGCCCAACAGCGAGTGAGGAGCCTGGCGAACCGTCCGGCCCATCAATGCGCCAAACTGCGGTACCAAAGGCCGCAACGACCTGCACGAGCAACATCAGGAGCATGGTTCGGCGAACTGCTTTGGGCGTTCCCACACCGAGGAGCATGTAGAGCTGGGTGACCGAAACTTCTTCGTCGCGGCTGCGCTGCACGGCGTTCCAGAAGCCCCAAAGAAAAGCAAACACGCCGACCGCAAAAAGCGCCATGGCCATGCTGGCACCAACCCATTGGGCAGTCGTGGTGAAGACTGCGGCGGCAAACACTGCGGTGGCGACAAAGATCACTGTGCCAATGACGTTGACGCGGACGATCAGTTCGCCCTGCTGCTGGGACCCTCGTTCGGGGGTGCGGTCGACTTCGCCCATTGACACTCTCCCAGTGTGCCAGCACGCTGGGCAGTTCCAGACCGCATCAGCGCGATGAGCGGGCTAGAAATCGATTCCCCGCCCGCGGGTTGCTCAGTCGTAGACGCTGAGGGTTTCGCCCAGCCGGCGGGCGAGCACGTCGTACGAGAACTCTTCGAGCACACGCTCGCGTGACCGTTTTGCCATCGCTGCTCGCAGGTCGTCGTCGTCGAGCAGTTGCGTCATGGCATCGGCGACCTGCTGCACGTTCTCGGGTTCGCTGATCACGAGGCCAGTCTCGCCGTGGGCGACCGCTTCGGCTGCGCCACCAGAGTCACCAGCGATCTGTGGAACCCCGCACGACGCGGCTTCGATGAACACGATGCCGAAGCCCTCCTGCTCGAGGCCACCCCAGCGATTGCGGCAGAGCATGGTGAAGATGTCGCCGCATCCGTAGAGCGCAATCAGGTCGTCGTTCGGGACACGCCCGAGGAACTTCACCGGTGCGTCGAGTTCTTCGGCAAGCCGCTTCAGCCGTCCTTCTTCTCGACCTCCGCCAGCAATTGCCAGCAGCAGGTCGGGACGCTGGTGCTTCAGGCGGGCCACAGCACGAATTGCCGTGTCGAAGCCTTTGCGCGGCACCAGTCGGGAGACGCTGACAATCAGTTCGGCATCAACGGGAAGGCCGAGCCGTTCACGGGCGACCGAGCGTTCGGCGTCATCGAGCGGCACAAACTTGGAGGGATCGACTCCGCATGGAACGACTGTTGTGGGCAACTCTCGGCCAGCCGCGTGGACGGCTTCAGATGCCGGGTAGCCACCGCCAGCAATAATGTGGCGGGCGCGGCGGAGTGTGTAGGCGAGTGCCTGCTTGGAACCTGGTAGCCGACCGGGGATCGTCACTTCGGCACCGTGGAGCACCAAGTCGTACGGCACCTTCAACGATGGACCGACAAGGCCGAGCGGAACTGCGGGGTCGAGCACGACGAAGTCGGCACCGAAGTCGTCGGCGAGGTTGTTGATCTGCCTGACCATCCAGGGGTGCGGCAGCAGGAACGGTTCGCGGGTCCGCTCAATGCGGTACGGCTCACCTGCGTCGAACTCGGCGGTGCCGTCGTAAGGGCTGGTCAACACGGCGAACTTGTCGCTCGGCAAGCGACGCCACCACTCCCAGAGCAGCGATTGGATGCCACCGACCTTGGGCGGGTAGTCGTTGGTAACGAGGATGTGCTTCACGGTGTGACTGCAGGGGTGGCGCGCTGCCTGGTTGGGGGGCTGGCTGGCTCGGTACCGTCAGAACTGGCGGGTCGACGTGATTCGAGTTGCTCGGCCGCCCATGTGGCGTGTTCGACCAGCGTCGGGTTGGTGTGTTGACGGTAGTGCTCGACGGTCGCGCCAACTCGGCGGTCAGCTGGATCGCCAACGTTGCCGACCACGATCAGAGCGTTCCGCCGAAGCACGTCGAAGTCACGGTCAGCGACGTACCATTGGCCATAGCGATCTTCGATCCACTCGTCGGTTTCGTGGAGCAGATCAAGTGCGCTGACCCAGGCCTTGACGTCTTCAGTGAGCGGAATCGAGTTGCGGGAGCCGAGTCGGACTGAGATCGGGCAGACGTCTTGGCAGTCGTCGCACCCGTAGATCCGATCGCCGATGGCTTCGCGAAACTCGAGCGGCACGCTGCCGGGTTTCTGCATGACCCAACTGAGGCACCGGTTGCCGTCGATGACACCGGGCGCAATGATCGCGTCTGTCGGGCAGCCGGCGAAGCACTTGGTACAGGTGCCACAGCCGTCGTTGGCGGTGCGGTCGTTCCACTCGTAGCTCGCGGCAGTGATGATCGAGCCGAGAACGAAGTAGCTTCCGGCACCGGGCAGCAGCAGGTTGGCGTTCTTGCCGTACCAACCGAGCCCAGCCCGATGGGCGACGGCCCGGTCGACAATCGAGTTGTCGTCGGCAAATGCCACGGCCTTGTGGCCTGCAGCGCGAATCAGCTTGGCAGCGGAGCGGAGACCTTCGCGAAGCGGTGCGTAGTGGTCGACCCAGGCGTAACGGCCGACTCGAGCCTGCGGGCCATGTTCGGGGCCTGGCTTCGGTGGGTCGGTGTCGGTGATGTACGGGCGAGCGGCGACGATGATCGACTGGGCGTTGGCGACAGCCTGACTCGGGTCGGTCGATCGGTCGGGGTTCCGGTAGGTAAACCCCATGCCGGCGTGGAGGCCGGCGGCTTTGCGTTCGTGGAGCGTGGTGCGGGTCTCAGTGAGAATCTCTGCCGAGCAGACACCGACGTGAGTGATCCCCCACTGTGCGACGTGGGCGGTAATCGCCTCGATCGTCGGGAGTGGTTCGGGCCTACGCATCCCTTCATCGTAGGACGGCGGCGGCAGCGCCGGCTCGACCCAACTCGGGATCAGACCCGGACGCCGACTGGTGCGCCGTACGAGCGAAACTCGTCGACCGGCACAAACTCAGGCGTTGCGCCGATCAGGCCGACGCGCTGCAACATTTCGATCGCCACGTCTTGGGGGTCGGGAATAGGCGGCACGACGGTGAGTTGCACCGGCACGTAGTCGATTGGCCCGTCGTCGTTCGCGAACAGGTGGGTGACGATGCAGTCGGTGCATGCCGTTGTCCCGGCGCCGATGCAAGTCGTGCAATCGATGGAGAAGTCGTCGCTTTCGAACATGTACCCCACAGTAAAGATGGGGTGTCACAGAGTTGTTTGCAAACCATTCAGTGTCGGTTGTCAAAGTGAGCCAGCGCGTGCCGAGCCTGTCGTGCTGGCCTGTTGTGGTGACGCTGTGTGGTATCTCCTTCATCCGGCCGCGGATCTGACGTAACGTGGGCAAGTGGGATTGGATCGCTACAGCGTACGTAGCCAAGGGGCGCGGGGGTCTGCAGCGGCCGCGGTCGCTCTACTCACGCTCGTCGGCTGCTCGTCTGGCCCCGAAACTGAGCGGCCCACCGTGACCCCCACCGTGACCCCCACCGATGCCTACACCGCCATCGTCCGATGGGAAATTGCACGGAGCACACCGATCATCGACGCCGAAGGGAACGTCGAAGCCCCGATCATTTACCTGGCCGCGGGCTCTGGGGGAACGGTCGATGTCCGCGTGCAAGCCAACGTCGTCTCCAATATCGACGACGCTGCGGTAATCCGTTTCGCCGACGACGCCCGTGATTCCCGCGACGAGAACCTCGACAATGAGCCCGTCAAGGACAACGGGGTCATAATCCTGATCGACGAGTTCGAACCCGATCAAGCGAACGTGGAAGCACGCATCGTGCGCTACCGGTCGATCGACGACGACAACGCGTGGATTCTTCGAGTGTCCGCGACCGACGACAATGCCACCATCGCATCGTCGATCCTCGCCACCGAGTAGCCGATGTTTCTACGAGGCTCCGGCTTGGAGTGCTCCATCGAGTAAGCCACTCACTGCCTCCAGCGCACGAACGGCGTCGCCCGTCGCAACGGCCTGCTCAGGATCAATCGCTGCACGCCGCAACTCGTCGAGCAGAACGCGGCGGTCTCGGTCATCGTCCAGGAACGGCCCATGCACCGTTTGGGCCAAGTCGGCCGCGGCGGACGCGTCGATGATGGCGGTGCGGTACTCGTTGGCCTCCCACGCCTGGCGCGCCATCAGCACCCGCCGTCGAGCACCTGCCAGCGCATCGCCTGAGGCGCTTTCGAATTTGCGCGCCTCGCGCATGGCCCGAACGAAAACCGCGAGACCGGGAAAATAGATCGCCGTCAAGATCATCATGCTCACCTCTGGTGCGAGGGAGATCGGTGTGGCGACTGCCCCTCCAAAAACCCAGGCAAGCTGGAACCGCGTCTCGAATCGCGCACCGGCCCGTCCGAGTAAAGCTTCCGGGGCTCTCCGCTGCAAGAGACTGTCGAATGCGTTACGGCCAAGCGTGGTGGACAGGCCGACGAGTGCTGCTATCACGAGGAGCAGCGGCGTCGACACGCCGAGTATCCCAACCGCCGTGAACACGGCCGGTGCAGCGATTGCCAATCCAATCAACTGCTGTTCGCTGAACCGCCGACGGAGCAGGCCAATCACGGTGTGGCCAGTGAACGCCCCGATTCCGTAACACGCTGCTGCGAGTGCGTAAATAAACGCCGGCTGGCTATCACGCCGCAACGTGAACGCGAGGGTGAACAAGAAGAATCCAACGGCGGCACGTATCGCCACCATGCCGACCGATGCAACAAGCACCACCGGAAGGTGCGTCTCGGCATACTCGACGTCGTCGCTCGCGACGGTGACGTGTTGCGGCACACGAACCTGAAACACGGCGAACGAGGCGAGCGCGAACAGCACCGCGCCGATGCGCAGCGTCCAGCCTGGCCCGCTCACCGCCAACAACGCAGCTGCCGCACCGGCGCCGATGGCAGCCGTGATGCTCGCAAAACGCGCCAGCCGAGCGTTGGTTGCCACCAGTTCGTCAGGGTCGTCGACCAACTGCTGCACGAGCGTCTGTTTGACGACGCCCGATGCCTTGCTTGCAATGAGCAAAATGAGTGCGAGTGGATAGAACGTCAGGTCGAGCAGGAAGCTGACCATTGCCATGCAGCTGACGGCACGCAGCAGATAAAAAATCGACGCTACAAAACGTTGCGACCTCCGAAATCGGTCGACGGCGGGCCCCACGAGCGGTGCCAACACCGCAAGCGGCGCCATCGTCACCAAGAGGTACAACAACACCTGCTGCCGAGATGCATCCGGGCTGATGTTGAAGAACAACGAACCGGCGAGGCTCACCGTGACGAACGCATCGGCTGAGCCCGATACGCCGTGTGCCACGGCCAGCGGAATGATCGGGCCGTCGCCGAGCAGGATGTGTCGGATACGTCGTCGAAGCGGCGGCCGACACTCCACGCCGGTCTCTGTCGAACTGTCGGGCGCGACCTGCATCACCCCTATCTTGCCCGACGGCACCCCTCGGGTGCAGAACGCTGCCGACCACGAACGTCAAGGTCGGCTTCGCGACCATGGCCTCTCCTGTGTGGAATATCGCGACATCAACTCAAAACCCCAGCTCATGGTGTCCAACAAGCTCTGTGGTACCCCGTCGCCCTGAACGCCTCGGGCATACGCCGCTCGTCACCCATCGTTGGGCGACCGCAAGCGGTCAGAAACTGCCCTGCGATTACTGATCGCTGATGGGCGCGCACATCGCCGATGTCTTTGAGCGCGGCAAAATTATGCTCCTCCGTTCGGCCATCTCGTTGCCGGCTGCCCATCTGAAAATGCTGCTCGATATGTGGCGAATGCACCCCGATCCGAATGCACCCCGATCCGAACGACGAAGATGCGACCGTAGCGACCAGATGCCGAAGCGGCCAGATGCCGTACCCGCCTGATTGCCTGCATTGCCTGCATTGCTCAGATGATCTTCTCGATTGTCCACCGTGCCGGTCGACCGAAGCCGACCGCAAGTGCCCGGAGACCTATTCGCTGGGGGTCTGGTCAGTCGGTGATGTCGTTATCGTTCGATGCAGATCGTGGGCTGACACGCGATATCAGCGGCCCTGAGGCACTGGGCGTGGAGCGACAGCGCTAAAGAATGGCCAGCAGCGAGTTGCTCGGCACGACGTTGGCGCCGTCGGCTCGAACATCGCGAACGATTTCGGCATCGTTAGTCACCACAACGACCGCGCGATTTGTCGGCAGCCGCCTCACCTCATCGCGGATCACGTCGTCGGCAATGACACCCTCCGGCGAGTAGACAACTCGGACGAGCCGTCGACGATCGGCGTGGGCTCCGACGATCGATGCACCATCGAAGACAACTGTCACGTCGGTACCGAAACGGCGGGCCAGATTTTCGAGCGCATCGAGCAGGGCTGAGCGTTGCCGTTCGAGCGCGCGATTGGGCCAGCCCAATTTGGCTACGTTGTAGCCGTCGATCAGCATCTGCGCGTCGGATCGAACAAGGTGCTCGGCTGCCTCAGCTGAACTCCCGATGACTCCGCCGGGAAGCGCAACGGGCGTGCGATTGATCGGCCGGTTACCCCGCGCCCGCCTCGTGGCGCCCTCGACAGCCATCGGGACAAACAACAGTGCTTCGAGTTGCTCGGCAAGGGCACGGGCAGCCGAAGCCGCTGCGGCAACTTCCGCCGAGTTGTCGAGCACCAGTTCTGGCGGTGCAGGTTCGGCAACGGGCACGGCGCCGTGCATCGCGATCTGTCGGAGCGCTTCGGCGAGCTGGTCGTTGGCGGTCGCCATTTTGGTCGCCATTGCCGCCTCGCGGTCGCGGGCGTGTCGTACGTCCATCCGAATGTCGAGCAGCTCGGTTCGAATCTCTGAGACAATCTCTTCGGACTTGGCCAACTCGGCCCGGAGATCATCGATTTCGCTCGATTGCATTTGTGTCAACTCGTCGCGATGCACCAGCTCGGCCTGTGCTCGGACCGCTGCCTGTTCGGCTGCATCCCGGCGCTTCTCGGATCGCTTCAGCTGCGTCTTGAGGTCACCATCCTCGACGGCTGAATCAGCGGCCTCGGCGAGAACGGAAGCCTGCTGCTCCCACCCTTCGTCGTTGGCAAGCCAGAGTCGCCCGATGTCGTCGATCAGTTCGGGCAGCGCTCCGGCTGACAGCCGCTGACGGAAGACTGGGTCGGCCTCAATACAACGACGAAGTCGGCCTAGGGCTGAATTCGGGAGTCGAGACTTGTTAAAGAACGGCTTGAGATCCTTCGGAAACGGAATGGCAGGCTTGCGTTTCTGACCTTCGGAAGCCATCAAGACGGCGAACTGGAGCGCGCTGCGAAGGTGCCGGTGTTCGACCTCCGCATCCTGCTGCTCGTCCATAGTTCGACGTTACCCCACGCAATCCGTCGGCGGCCTCGACCGAGTCAGGAGGCGACGAACAATTGTTTGACATATGGAGTGTTATCGTGCTTCAGTTCTCTTATGTCAATTGGAGACGTCGTTCCGTTCGTCCAGCGATCATTCGACGAACTTGGGCGTCCGCTGAGCGACATCACGTTCTGCATCGTCGACCTCGAAACGACTGGAGGTAACCGGCAGGACGACCTGATTACCGAGATTGGTGCTGTCAAGGTCCGGGGCGGCGAAGTACTCGGCACTTTCCAGACGCTGGTCAACCCGGGGCGAGCAATCCCACCAAAGATCACCGTCTTGACCGGCCTGAGCGACACACTGGTTGCCACAGCACCACGGATCGAAACCGTGCTTCCCGCCCTGCTCGAATTCATAGGCAACACTGATACTGGCGGCACCGTGATCGTCGGGCACAATGTCGGGTTTGACGTGGCCTTCATCCGTGCCGCGCTTGAGCGCAGTGGTCGTCCGCGGTTGGAGGGAACGATCATCGATACGGTTGCGTTGGCTCGACGGTTGGTCCGCGACGAGGTGCCGAACTGCAAGCTCGGCACGCTGGCATCTCGGTTGCACCTCGCTCACCAGCCAAGCCACCGCGCGCTCGATGACGCATGGGCCACGACCGACCTGCTGCACTTTTTGATCGAGCGAGCTTCGGGGATGGGCGTGCTCGGCCTCGACGACCTGATCGCGTTGTCGAAACTCGCCGGGCATCCTCAGGCCGCCAAGTTGAAAATGACGGCCGACCTGCCACGGGGTCCCGGTGTCTACATGTTTTGTGGGCACCAAGGTGAGGTGCTCTACGTCGGCAAGGCAACCAACCTGCGCCAGCGGGTACGGAGCTATTTTGGCAGCGACGACCGGCGCAAGGTCGGCCCGATGCTGCGCGAGACACAGACGGTGCGACACTTACCCCTTGCCGATCCGGTCACGGCTGAGGTCATCGAACAGCGGCTCATCGCGCGGCTGCTCCCCCGCTTCAATCGAACCGGCACCCGCGCAGACAAGTACTGCTACGTCAAGCTCGACATCGACACGCCATGGCCACGGCTGTCGATTGTCAAGAACCCCGCCAAGCAGGGGTTGCACCTCGGGCCGCTGCCGTCTCGAAAAATGGCGAACCTGGTAGTCGAGGCAATGCAGAGCGCAATCCCGCTGCGCCGCTGCACCGAACGGCTCGGCCGGAAATTTATCGCACCCGATGATGCACCCACCTGCAGTGCAGCCCAACTCGGCGTGGCCCATTGTCCATGTTCGGGCACCGCCGATCCGGCTGAATATGCCCGCGCAGTCGAAATAGCGCGACGCACCATGACCGGGGACCCGGCAATCGTCGTCAGCCGGCTCCACGACAAGATGGCAGCGCTGGCGGCGCAGCAACGCTTCGAAGAGGCTGCTGTGATGCGCGATCGATTGCAGA
>JBLIMF010000058.1:0-14660 GCA_047638615.1 Gammaproteobacteria bacterium | reverse complement strand
AATCATTGCGGACAACCGGTGCAGCCTTGATGCTTTCGCCGCTCATTGCTGCGTCGATTTCGCCGATTGCCGGTCGCTGGGCCGATCGGATCGGACATCGATGGATCCTCGCAGTAGGCAGTTCGTTTTGCGCAGTTGGGTACTTCTCGTACCGGCTGCTGCTCGGTGAAGATCCAGCAGTGTGGACACGATTCGTGCCTCTGTCGGTGCTGACCGGCATCGGGGTCGGATCGACGATTGCGACGTGGGCGAGTGCCGGGCTGGCTGACATCGAGCCAGCGCGTTTTGGCACTTCGAACGCAATGATCCGAACCACGCAGCAGGTGTTCTACGCCTTCGGGATTTCCGTCGCGATTGCGATCATCGCTCGTGGGGTTGGCAACACTGATGTCGCAAATTATCACTTGGCCTACACCTTTGTTGGCGGTTGCTATGCGCTTGCCGCTATGACGGTTGCCTGCACGTTCCCATCGGGTTCGAGTCACAGCCGATCGACCTGACGCCTTGCCGTTAGTCTGACGAGTGCATGGAGCGCCTCATCATTGCCGCCGTCATTATCGCTGTGGTCGGAGTCGTTGCACTCGTCTCACGATCTCGCCGCACACCCGACGCCCCGACGCAGCGACGCTTCAACGTGCCAGAGCAAATTGACCGTTCCGACTTTGCCCGCCCAGATGCGCCTTGGCTGGTCACCGTCTTCAGCTCAGCAACGTGCAACATTTGCAAGGGCGTTACTGAGCGGGCCATGGTGATGGAATCGAACGATGTTGCCGTCGTCGAAGTGGAGTTCGGCGAATCGAAGGCTTTGCACGAGAAGTATCGGATCGACGCTGTGCCAACGCTGCTGATCAGCGACGCCAAGGGTGTCACTCGCAAGCACTTCCTTGGTCCGGTCAACGCCACTGACATGTGGGCCGCTGTTGCAGAAATCAGAGAACCGGGCTCGGCTCCGGGCCACTAACGCAACGCAACTCCGTTCTATCACTCGCAGTTTTGGCGCAACAGTTGTCACACCGAGGTCAAACCTCGGTGTGACAGAGCAATCAGTGAACCCGTACGTTGCTTGGAAGGGCCGACTGGATGAGCCGGGCCACTTCTGGGCCGTCGATCGTCTCGTGCTCGAGTAGCGCCTCAGCAACGAGGCGGAGACCTTCGGAGTGCTGGGTGATTACTTCGGTTGCGCGCTGTTCTTGCTCGTGCAGGATTCGGCCGATTTCCTCGTCGAGAAGTTTCGCCGTGTTGTCGCTGTATTCGCGGCCAGAGCCCATGAGGTCGTCGCCGAGGAAGGTCTGCTGCTGGCTGCTCCACGCCTGTGGACCAACGCGTTCGGACATCCCCCACTCGCGTACCATGCGGCGAGCAATGCCGGTGGCCTGCTCAAGGTCGTTCGCTGCACCTGAGTTGAGGTTGCCGAAGACAATCATTTCGGCAACTCGGCCACCCATTGCCTTGCAGATGGTGTCTTCGAAGTACTCCTTCGAGTACGTGTGACGTTCCTGGGGGAGCGACCATGTGACACCGAGCGCCATGCCGCGGGGCAGGATCGTGACCTTGTGGAGTGGGTCGCCGTGCGGGAGAACCGTAGCGAGCAGCGCGTGGCCGCCTTCGTGAAAAGCTGTCGCTCTTTTCTCCTCAGCGCTGAGGATCATCGATTCACGGCGTGCACCGAGGACAACACGATCTCGTGCGTTCTCGAAGTCGATGCGTTCAATCTGCTTCGACTTGCGGCGAACTGCGACGAGCGCAGCCTCGTTGACCAGGTTGGCGAGGTCGGCGCCAGACATACCGGGTGTGGCTTGGGCCATTGTGTCCATGTCGACGTCAGGGCCCATCCGCTTGTCACGGCTGTGGACGTCGAGGATTGCCTTTCGTTCGCTCCACTCGGGCAGCGGAACCACGATCTGGCGGTCGAAGCGCCCTGCGCGTAACAGCGCCGGGTCGAGGACGTCGGGACGGTTGGTGGCAGCGAGAATCACAATGCCTTCGGTCGCTTCGAAGCCGTCCATTTCGGCGAGCATCTGGTTGAGTGTCTGCTCACGCTCGTCGTGACCGCCGCCCATGCCAGCCCCACGCTTGCGGCCGATTGAGTCGATCTCGTCAACGAAGATGATGGCCTTACCCATGCGCTTGGCCTGCTGGAAAAGATCGCGAACGCGGCTGGCGCCGACTCCGACGAACATCTCCATGAAGTCGGAACCGGTGACGCTGAGGAAGCCAACTCCTGCCTCTCCAGCGACAGCGCGCGCGAAGAGCGTCTTACCGGTGCCGGGAGGACCGACGAGCAGGATGCCCTTGGGGACTCGAGCACCGATTTCCTTGAACCGTTCGGGCATCCGCAGAAAGTCGACCACTTCGGTGATCTCTTGCTTGACGCCTTCGTAGCCAGCGATGTCATCGAATGTTGTCGAAGGACGGCTGGCGTCGAAGGCCTTGGCCTTCGATTTGCCGATCGACATGACGCCGCCCATTTGTCCTTGCGCACGGCGCTGCATCCAGACGAAGAAGGCGATGATCAAAGCAATAGGCAGAAAAATCGAGAGCAGTCCGAGGAGCCAGTTGCTACTCGGCGGAATGAACTTGTAGCTGACGTCCTGTGCAATGAGCAACGCTTCGTCGGCCTCAGAGACGCCTCGCTCGCCACCACCGGAGGTGATGTAGTTGTCCTCGTTGGTGAAGACGCCGGTGATCTTGCCGGAGCCGGTGTTGATCTCGGCCGAGGCAATGTCGCCGTCGACGACGAGTTCGCGCCACTCGGAGTATTCAAGTGCCTCGCCGTCATCGGACGGCCAGAGCGTGGGGACCAGGATGGCAGCGGCGAGGACGCCGACCATGACATAGATGGCCCATTTCGGCCAGGTTCCCGGGCCTTTCCCGGCAGGTGTGCCGTCGGGGTTGACCTCGTTACCGGTGGACCGTTCGTCTTTATTGCTCTTCTGCTGGCCGCGACCGCGGCCGGGAGGCGGCGGAGGCGGGGGAGGGGGCAGGTTCGTCATTTTATCATTGTATGGTGCTTCGTTGGGCCTGCCTGATCGAGCGGTGCGACAGAGTGCACATGGCAGCGAAACGAACGTGAAAAGAATGAGCGACCGCTCCAGCGCGCCCGCGCGGTCCGCGCGTAAAATCGGTGGATTTTCGCGCGAAGGGTGACTATCCACCATCGCCATTATCCGGCGATCTAATTTCAGTCTTGTCATTTCCGCCGGGTCAACAGTTGGGGCAGTTGGAAAAATGAAACTTACGAATCACTACACCGGAGAACACGTGCGGCCCGCAGTGGCGATCGCGTCCGAACGCCAATGCACCCGCACGGGCTGTTCAGAGCGAGCCGAATGCACGCTGACATACGATTACAGGCAATCGCATGCTTGGATCGAAGAGTTGCTCTTCGAGCGCGATCCGCACGCCTACGACATGTGCGCTCGTCACGCCGCGCGTCTCACCGTGCCATGCGGCTGGCACCTTGACGACCGTCGGATAACGATCAGCCTGGCTGCATACAGCGTTGCCTGAGCTCAACGGTGCCTGGAGGCGTCGTGAATAAACGAGTGGCGTGGCTTGGTCGGTGAGCTGTTGGGTGCGGTTAACGTTGCGCCGATGGCCGACTCCCGCAAGCCTGTGGTGAACAGTGGGATCCGTCCATCGCAGACGCTGTCGCCGATCGATGCCACGAGCGCGGTCGTCACATTTTGCGCAGCCTGGTTTGTGGCACAGCTGCTTGCGGTCATGATGCTCAGCATCTTCGGGGAGACCGAGGGCACCGACACGCCCATCGGTGTGTTGGCGCTTGGACTGATTGCAGCCTGGTCTGCCTATATCGCCGGAATGTGGATTGTTTCCGAACGTTCCGGAACCGCAGACCCAACCAACGACTTCGGCATTTCTCTACTTCCGATTGATGCGATCGGATTTGGCATCGGTGTGTTGGCTCAGCTCATCGTCATTCGCCTCGTCTACTTCCCGCTCGAGAACCTTTGGCCGACAGTGTTTGCTGATGACGAACTGAAACGAAATGCCGAAGGTCTCGTCGATCGGGCGGGTGGCTTGATGACGGTGCTGTTGTTCGTGCTTGTTGTCTTTGGGGCACCAATCGTCGAAGAACTTTTCTATCGGGGGCTCCTGCAGCGTTCGCTGCTTGCTCGTTTCAATGACACGCTCGTTGTGGTCGGCGTCGCGGCGCTGTTCGCGCTGATCCATTTCCGACCTGTCGAGTACCCCGGTCTGTTCGTCTTCGGCCTGATTGTCGGCGTCTGTGCGCAGGTCACCGGCCGCCTCGGCATGTCGATCATGGCCCATGTCGGGTTCAACATGACCGGCCTGATCCTCGTTCTCTGATGATATTGGACCACGTCGACGTCGGTGCCTGCGGCCACGCCATGTCATGAACAATCACGGAGTGACGCGTTGAGTCGACTCCGGTTTGTCACAATGGTCTGCGTTGTATGACTGATGACCAAAAGCCCCCCAACGCCGGCTCGGGCGACGACGATCCGGCCAAGTTCGCGGACTGGTTCGACCGAGAGTTCGAAGCGATTGAGTCCACGGAAGACGATCAGAGCAAGCGCGCCTACTGGGACAACGTCTTTGGCGTCGGTCCCGGCCCCGACGGTCGCACTGAGGGCGACGTCCTCGTTGCTGACGACGTCGACGATGGTGATGCCGTTGACGAAGACGAACTGACTTTTGATCCGGTTGTCGTTCCATTCGGACAACGGGTTGTCCGGCGTGTGTTCTGTCGTCCGGTCGCATGGTGGAATCGTGAGTGGACCAACGACCGTGTCGCTCGGGTGTTGGTCACCTCCGCCACATTGGTGACCGCGACGGTCATCATGATGCTGGTCGTTCACTTCAACCCGTTGTCTCCGAGTCGCGACCTCCTGCTCGATAACACGACGCCTACAGGCGGCGACATGGGCGCTCATGTGTGGGCCCCGGCGTTTCTTCGCGACTATCTCCTCCCAAACTTCCAGCTCAGCGGTTGGAGCATGGACTGGTATGGCGGCCTCCCGCTCTACCGTTTCTATATGGTGATCCCGGCGTTGGCGATCGTGCTCCTCGACGCAGTGCCGTTCGTTCCCTACGGCGTTGCCTTCAAAATCGTGGCCGCATCTGGTCTCCTGCTCTTCCCCCTGGCGTGCTGGACGTTCGGTCGCCTTGCGAAGTTCCGTCAGCCGATCCCCGAGCTGTTCGCGTTTGCCGGGCTGTGCTTTCTGCTCGACGAAAGCTTCGAAATTTATGGCGGCAACGTCAAATCAACGATGGCAGGCGAGTACTCGTTCTCGATCGCGCTCACCCTGGCGATGTTTGGGTTCGGCTTGCTCGCACACGGGCTTCGGACCGGTCGCTTTCGTGTGTGGGCAGCAGTGGTGCTGTCGCTCGCGGCGGTGTCGCACGGCATTGTTCTGATCTTTGTCGCCGTTGGCGCCATCGTCATGTCATTGATCTGGATGGACGCAAAACGTGCCTGGTATGCCGTGTCGACCGGTGTCACCACGCTGCTGTTGTCGGCCTGGTGGGTCGGCCCGTTCCTGTTCGGTCACGAGTTCATGACCGACATGAAGTACGGGTTCCGGCCCAGTAGCTCCACCGATTCGTTCTGGGACATGTTCTTCCCACTGACCACCGCACTCGACTTCGTGATCACCAGCCTGGCGATCATTGGATTCATTGCGATGATCATTCGCCGGAACCTGACCGGTACTGCGCTCGGTGTGATCACCTTGGTGTTCGTCGTGCTCGTCTACGTCACTCGTGACAGCCTCCCGGGTATCGGCCTGCTGTGGAACCCGCGTCTGCTGCCGTTCGTCTACCTGTTGCGCTACATGCTCATGGTGATTGGCGGGCTCGAGCTGATCACGTGGGCCTTCAACGTTGCGCGCCAACGGCTCGCAAGCCGTGAACTCAATCCGTTCGAAGGTGCCTTCGCGGCCAGTGCGATCGGCCTCAGCTGCCTGACGGTGTTCGGGTTCATGTACGAGACCTTGCCGTTCGACGGTCGGGTGAACGTCACGGAAGCGAGCGACGAGACGGCCGCCACAAGTGTCTACGCGTGGGGTCCGTTCCAGAAGACTGCCGACGCCGGCCGTGCCGTTGCAGACGGATGGAGCCGCTACAACTGGGGCGGCTACGAGGCCCGGACCCAGTTTCCCGAATACAACGCCGTCGTCACGCAGATGGACGAAATAGGCCAGACCAACGGCTGCGGTCGGGCGCTGTGGGAGAACAACTCCGACAACGGTCAGTACGGCACGACGATGGCACTGATGTTGCTGCCGCACTGGACCGACGGCTGCATTGGCTCGATGGAGGGCCTGTTCTTTGAAGCGTCGGGAACCACGCCGTACCACTTCATTACGGCAGCTGCTGTCTCTGAGAGCTCCTCAAACCCGGTCCGTGAGCTGCGCTACACGAACAACGACGCCGAAGTCGGTGTGCAGCACATGCTCGACCTCGGTGTCCGCTACCTGATGGTCCGGACCGATGCTGCCAAGGCCGAGGCTAGTCAGCAAGAGGAACTGCGCTTCATTACGACGTCGGCGCCGTGGGACATCTACGAGGTCACCGGTTCGAGCATTGTCGAACCGCTGACGGTGCAGCCCGTGATCGTCAACGAGCGGGCCGGCGATCAGCGCGAACGCAACCTCGAGTTGGGGACGAGCTGGTTCCAGCGTCGCGACGACTGGGCCGCGATCCCCGCCGATGAGGGCCCCGAGAGCTGGCAACGCATTGATGTCGACATCGACATGGCTGTCCGCAGCGGCGAGCCGGGCGACCGCAGCCGCAACGTCGACTACGTGCTGCCGCTTCAGGACATCACTCCGGTTGCATTGCCAGAGATCGCTGTCACCGATATTGAGATTGGGCAGCAGTCCATCGACTTTAACGTCGACCAGATCGGCGTACCTGTACTCGTTCGAGTGAGCTACTTTCCGAACTGGCAAGTCACCGGTGCCGATGGTCCGTATCGCGTCTCGCCGAATCACATGGTCGTCGTGCCGACGAGTACCGATGTCCGGATGGAGTACCAGAAGAGCGCCCTCGATTGGTTCTTTTACGCACTCACAGCTCTGGGTATCGGGCTCTGCATTTTCTGGCGCCGCCGTGGTGACCTCCAATTCGCCAGCGAGTTCCCGTCATGGCGTCCGAATCGGATGGTCGGCGCTGACGACCTCGACGACGCCGATTTCGCCTCGGGCGACGTAGCCGTGGTCCCCGATGTGTGGGCCCCAGCGCAACCCGATCCCGCGCTCCTTGACCCGACACCGATGTATCTGCCGAGTCCCCTCGATTCGGATCAGCAGCAGTCAGACCTGTTCATCGACACGATGCCCGGCAATGCTCCGGATTCGGACGACACCGGATTCGACCCCCTGGATGACGACGACAATCGAAGTACCAGTCGCTGATTGACGTCTTTCGATAGTCTCGGACATACATGTCAGTTCTCGATCAGATCGTCAAGGCTTACGACATCCGTGGCACGGTGCCCGATCAGCTTGACGCTGATGTGGCCTACGCACTCGGAGTTGGTTTCGCCTCCTTCCTTCGCTCCAACTCGAACGCCGAGCGAATCGTTATTGCCCGCGATATGCGCCCCTCGGGGCCAGCGTTCGTTGAAGCGTTCTCACGCGGTGTCCTGAACCTGGGCATCGACGTGATCGATCTTGGCCTTGGCTCAACCGACTTGATGTACTACGCCTCCGGCGTGCTCGATGCACCGGGTGCGATGTTCACCGCCTCACACAACCCTGCCGGGTACAACGGGATCAAGCTCTGCGTAGCAGCTGCCCGCCCGGTCGGCGCCGACACTGGTCTTCTCGAGGTCAAGCGGGTTGCCGACCAAGTTCTCGAGGGCGGTGGCCCGAAGCCTGCAGTCTCTGCTGGCTCGCGCAGCGAACGCAACGTGCTGAGCGACTTTGCTGAGCATGTGTTGACCTTCGTCGACCTGGCAGACATCGGAAAAATGCGGGTCGTCGCTGACACCGCGAATGGCATGGGTGGTCTTGTGGTCCCTGCAGTTATGGAACGCATCCCGAGCGTCGAGTTGGACGTTATGTACGGCGAACTCGACGGCACGTTCCCGAACCATCCGGCCGATCCTCTGCAGCCAGCCAACCAGCGTGATCTCCGAGCGCGAGTCAAGTCGGGAAGCTTTGACATCGGTCTGGCCTTCGACGGTGACGCCGACCGCGTGTTTGTCGTCGACGAACTGGGGGAGGGCCTCAGCGGCTCGACCACCACTGCGCTGCTCGCTGTTGCGGCGCTACGAGCGACGCCAGGAGCCACGGTCTTGCACAACTTGATCTGCTCCAAGAGCGTCCCCGAAGTTGTCGTCGAGCACGGCGGCGTGCCGGTACGGACCAAGGTCGGTCACTCCTATATTAAGCAGATCATGGCTGACTCCGGAGCGGTCTTCGGCGGCGAGCACTCCGCGCACTACTACTTCGCGCGAAACTTCAACGCCGACAGCGGCTTGATTGCATCGTTGATGGTGATGGCCGAAGTCGGCCGATCCGGCGGACCCCTGTCTGCGGTCCGTGCCCCGTTTGAGCGCTACTCGGCGAGTGGAGAGATCAACACCCAGGTCGATGATGCAGCAGCAGTGATCGAACAGATCAGCGCTGCGCACGGCGACCATACACAGGATCGCCTCGACGGTCTGTCGGTTGACTGTGGTGACTGGTGGTTCAACCTGCGCCCATCGAACACTGAACCGTTGCTGCGGTTGAACCTCGAGGCTACTGACCGGAATACGTGCGATGACCGGGTCGTCGAGTTGCTTGCGATGATCACCAGCTGATCCCGTAGCCTGGCCGATATGTCACTCGCTCCGGCTCTCCTCGAGATTCTTGCCTGCCCTGAAGACAAGGGAGCGCTGTACTACCTCGAAGTAGAATCCGTTCTCTATAACCCTCGTCTGCAGCGCAGCTACGAAATTCGCGAAGACATCCCGGTCATGCTGATTGACGAGTCGACAACGGTCGATGCTGACGAACACAGCCGGATTATGGGCATTATTGTTGACTCGGGTATTGCGCCGACGTTTAGCTAATCCAGCCGGGTGGTGAGCTGCCTGTGTCGTTAATAGGCCGTCTGGACATTCAAGAAAACCCGATCGCTGCCGATAATTGCGTCAGGAAAGTTCGGTCTTCGCACGTGTTGATGACGCCCCTTTTATGACGAATGGGTTACGATGATCCAGGTGAGTTCGAAGAAATTTTTCCGACGTAGCTTCGGCGTTGCCGTTGCATGTGCGAGCGTGGCGTCTTTTACGGCTGTCGGCGGTCCGTCTGCTGGCGTTGTTTCAGCGCAAACGGCGACAGTGGTTGATGCGGGTGGTGAATTCCATCCGCTCACACCGACGCGCATCCTGGATACGCGCGCTGGCGCCTTCAGTACCAACGACGTTGCTCCGAAGGGCCCGAAGGCCAGTGGTGTCGGGGGCGGCGCGAACCTCACCGACGGTGAGTTCGACTTCGAACCGCTCCAGTACGGCGGCCTCCCTGAAAATGCCGACGAAGTACTCGCCATCGTTGCGACGGTCACGGTCGCTGGTCCCACACAGCCCGGCTATCTGGCGGCGTACCCAAAGGGGTTCGTATTCGGTGGGGCCGACGGAACCGGCGATTTGTCAGCGTTGATCACGTTCTCGCCGAACCAGGTCGTTCCGAACCTTGCGATCATCGGCATCGGCGACGACAACAAAATCACCTTTAACCTCAACACGCCGGCCGCAGGCACCGCCAGCGTGATCGTCGACGTGTTCGGTTTCATCTCCACCTCGCAATACAGCGAGCCGGGGGCGCGCCTGGAGATGGTCACCCCGGGTCGCATCCTTGATACCCGATCGATGCCGAACCCGCGGCCTGGAATCAGCTTTGGTGCTGACGACAGTGTGGCGCTGCAGATTCTTGGTGTCGATGCCGTCGAGCCAGCGGTCAACAACATCGTGCCGGATGACGATTCGATAACCGCGGTTATCGTCAATTTCGCGCTTGTCAACAACAAGCCGGGCAGCAAGGATACCTACCTGTCGGCGACTCCGACGCCGCTCGACCCCGCAGACCAGCCGACGGCGAGTTCGTTCGCCAATGCCGGTGACGTCAAGGCGAATATGGCGATTGTGCCGATCGGCCGTGACGGCAAGATTCACATTTACAATCATCAGGGCGACATGGATCTCGTCGTCGACGTCCTCGGCTACTTCAAGACCGGTGCCGATGCCGCGACCAACGTTGGCCGCGTCGTGCCGCTCCAGGCTCCGTTCCGAGCGTTCGACACTCGCCTTGCTGAGTTCAACGACGCACCGCTGCGGCACGGCAGTTCCGAGCAGTGGAGTTTCGAGAACTTCGCTGGCTCGGTCACTCTGAATCCTGGTGCCATAAATGAGCAGAAGGGTCCAAAGCAACAAGGATTCATCGGTGACCTCTTCGCTGTTGGCCTGCAGAAGTTGTACCCCGAAGACTCTGCGCAATCAATGTCGTTCCTGCAACTGGTACCCGGCGGTCTTGCAACGAATCCGTTGTCGGCCAACATCAACTTCGGCCTCGGCGAAGCAGTCCCGAACATGTCGCTCGTCAAATATGGTGAGAGCGATGACGGCGACGACCAGTACGTTGTCGAAGCATTTAACGCCTACGGCTCAGTCGACTACGTCCTCGACGTGTACGCCATTGTCCTCGACGACTGAGTGCAGCCCTCGCCGACGGAACAATCGACACCGACGGCGCTGCCGGCACAACTGAGACTCCGCTGAGCCGGCCGCAACCACTTGGTTGCGGCCGGTAGGATACCCGGACCGAATCACCGGGCTGATTCGATCGGTGCCTGAAGGCCCCTGCCCGGTTCGCAGAGCCATACGCCAACCGGTGCGTGGCAATCCGACACCATGCCTCCGAAGGGGATTACCAATGACTGATACTGCACTCTCGCGTCTCGCCGAGACCAAAGATTTTCGCGTCGCCGACCTCGACCTCGCTCCGTTCGGACGTAAAGAGATGATCCTTGCCGAGCACGAGATGCCCGGTCTGATGGCGACCCGCAAAGAGTTCGGCGCATCGAAGCCGCTCGCTGGATGCCGCATCTCTGGCTCGCTGCACATGACGATCCAGACTGCCGTCCTCATTGAGACGCTCACGACGCTTGGCGCCGAAGTCCGCTGGGCCAGCTGCAACATCTTCTCGTCGCAGGACCACGCCGCTGCGGCCACAGTCGTCGGCCCTCACGGCACCATCGACAACCCGCAGGGTGTTCCCATCTTCGCTTGGAAGGGCGAGACGCTTGAGGAGTACTGGTGGTGCACCGACCAAATGATGACGTGGCCCGACGGCCCGAACGGTGAGGTCTACGACGGCCCGAACATGATCCTCGACGATGGCGGCGACGCCACGATGCTCCTGCATAAGGGTGTCGAGTTCGAGAAGGCCGGCCAAGTGCCAGACCCGACCGAGGCAAGTAACGCCGAATTCGCGATCGTCCTCGGATTGCTCCAGCAGTCGCTCAAGACTGATCCTGGCAAGTGGACCCGTATGGCCGCTGGCATCAAGGGCGTGACCGAAGAGACCACCACGGGCGTCAAGCGCTTGTACAAGATGATGGAAGACGGCGAGCTGCTGTTCCCGGCTATCAATGTAAACGACTCGGTCACCAAGTCGAAGTTCGACAACCTGTACGGCTGCCGCCACAGCCTCGTCGACTCAATTTCGCGCGCTACTGACGTCATGATCGGTGGCAAGACCGCCCTCGTCCTCGGCTATGGCGATGTCGGCAAGGGATGCGTGCAGTCGCTGCAAGGCCAGGGGGCTCGAGTCATCGTGACTGAGATCGACCCCATCAACGCGCTGCAGGCTGCGATGGAGGGCCTGCAGGTCATGCCGCTCGAAGACTGCGTTGGAGACATCGACATCTTCGTTACGGCATCGGGCAACTTCGACCTGATCAACATCGAGTCGATGAAGAAGATGAAGCACAACGCGATTGTTTGCAACATCGGCCACTTCGACAACGAGATTGATATGGCTGGCCTCGCTCGCTCGGGAGCCGTTCGTGACGAACTGAAGCCCGGCACCGACGTCTGGAGATTCGATGACGGCAAGCAGGTCATCATCCTCGCCGAGGGTCGTCTTGTGAACCTTGGCTGCGCCACCGGCCACCCAAGTTTTGTGATGTCGTGCTCGTTCACCAACCAGGTGCTCGCGCAGATGGAACTATTCAACAAGACCGAGCAGTACCCGCTCGGTGTCTATGTGCTTCCGAAGCACCTCGACGAAAAAGTTGCACGTCTGCACCTTGACGCCCTCGGGGTGAAGCTGACGCAGCTCACCGACGAGCAAGCCGAGTACCTCGATATGGACCCGTCGGGTCCATTCAAGCCTGAGACCTACCGCTACTAAGCAGGCATTGCTTAGTCTGACTGGCGGTGGGCCCCAACGATGTTGGGGTCCATCGCCTTTTCAGCTGATGCTGGCGCCTTAAGCGGATGCTGGCGCCGTGCTGGGCTGCATCGCAAGACGCGGCAAGAAGATTTGAACGAGCGGGCCGATGCCGAAGGTGAACGCAGCAGTGCCGATACCGATGGAGCCTCCAAGCGAAATGCCAACGGCAAGCACGATCAGCTCGACCGAGGTGCGGGCGACGCGAGTCGAGATCGAGTACGAGCCGACCGAACGCTTTGAGAGCCCGGTCATGAGGCCATCGCGTGGGCCCGGCCCAAGCCCGGCACCGATATAGAACCCGGACCCGACGGCGATCACGACAATCCCGCCAAACATCAATCCCAGCCGGGGGATGAGGAGGTCGGTGCTCGGGATCAACGGGAGGGTGAGGTCGACGACGAGGCCGATTTCAACAGCGTTGAGAATCGTCCCGAGGCCAGGACGCTCACGTAATGGAATCCAGATCAGGAGCAGAGCGAGGCCCGTGATGATGATGATCTGGCCAGTTCCGATGCCGGTCAACTCGCTCACGCCAGTGTGAAACACATCCCACGGCGCCGCACCAAGTTCGGCATCGATGAGCATCGAGATGCCCAGGCCGAACATGAACAGCCCGAACACGCAGCGAAGCAGGCGCTCGGGAAAACGGTCCCGAGGTATCAGCGGAACGACGATACTGGTCGACGCAGAACTGGGCATCGGACGGACAGTATCCAACATCTGCGGCCGGGGCGCGCTCGAATACGGATGAGCATGGTGGTGGCGGCACCGGCCGGCCGGCCTGCGAAACGGGTCCGGATCGGCGGGGCGCAACTACGATGTTAGTAATGGCGAACCACGGCATCTCACCTGCTGGTTCACACGGCGGTGATGCGGCAGCGGTTGCTGAAAGCCTTGGTCTCGACCCGGCATTGCTGCTTGATCTGTCACAAAATCTGAACCCGTTCGCCCCCGATGTGGAACGGTTGGTCAGAGAGCACGCAGCAGCGGTTCGTCGGTATCCGTCGGTCGACGTAGCGCATCGACTGTTGGCCGACGTGTTGGAAGTCGATATCAATCGCCTCCGGCTGACGAATGGTGGAAGTGAGGCGATTGCGCTCGTTGCCAGCGAGATCGGAGGTCGCATCGCGATCGAGCCCGAATTCTCGCTGTACCCGCGTGGCAACGTGGGGCCGATCTGGCGGAGCGACCCACACAGCCCTGTTGGGAGCCTTGCCGGGACCGAGGTCTACGCAGATGTGTGGGACGAGGCGTTCTATCCGTTGGCGACCGGACGGTGGTCGGCTGGCCGACCTGGCGTGATCGTTGGCTCCCTCACGAAAACGTTTGCCTGTCCGGGCTTGCGACTCGGGTACGTGGTTGCCGACGATGTCGGGCGGATTGCTCAGAGACAGCAGGAGTGGCCGATTGGCTCGTTGGCGCTCGCGGTCCTCCCCGAGTTGCTTCGGCTGGCTGACCTGAGAGGCTGGCAGGAGCGGATCGCCAAACAGCGAGCAACGCTCGCGGCGCTGCTTGCAGCGTACGGATGGCCGGTTCGAGCTGCCGATGCTCCGTGGGTGCTCGTAGAAGCCGACGATCTGCGCACTCGACTCGCGCCATTCGGTGTCCTGGTTCGCGACTGCGCCAGTTTTGGTATGCCTGGCACCTTCCGAATTGCGGTGCCCGACGATGACGGCCTCGAGACCGTGACGCAGGCGCTCGAACGGTTGGCCAACGAGTGAGCGCTGTGCAACCGATCGTTCCCGAGCTCAGCAGGTTGCCCGACAGTCAACAGTGTCTGGTCTGGCGCTGTGAGTCGCAGCGCCATCACCTGTCATCGGCACCGGTGGGCGGGGGATCGGGCATGGTCAAGTGGGTTGTCAACCTGCAAGTCCCTCCTCACTATGCGCGACATGATCTGGAGGTGCACGCCGATGAGGTAGCGAATCACCTCGGGCTGGATGGCCAGGGTGTGATGATGCTGACAGCAGCCGACGTCGGCGCCGTGGTGTCGGCGATGGAGCAAGGCGTGCAAGCTGACGTCACGGTCGGCATCTCCACACCGACCTGGGCGGCCGCCGACAGGTCTGACGAGGTGAACGCTGGGCTCGGCACGATCAACATCGTCGTGCAATTGCCCGAATCACTGACTGTTGCAGCGGCGGTGAATGTCGTGATCACGGCAACCGAGGCGAAGACGCAAGCGTTGATTGAGCACGGCGTTGACGGGACGGGCACGGCTACCGATGC
>JBLIMF010000057.1:0-14766 GCA_047638615.1 Gammaproteobacteria bacterium | reverse complement strand
CCGGCCAGGTGCTGAAGAGTTCGCGTCAACGCACCGACGACGATTGGAACGGAGCGATCGAATCGCTGCAGGCTCGTGGCTGGCTCGATGCCGACGGAGCCTTCACCGATGCCGGCCGCGAAGGTCGTCAGTGGATCGAAGATCGCACCGACGAACTCGGCGTGCTGCCGTACGCCGCTATTGGCGAGGAAGCATGCGCCGACCTCCGCTCGAGGGTTCGCGCCACCAGCACCCTCATGGCAGCAGCACTCGGCTTCCCTCGCCAGGACCCTGACGGAGCCTGAGTCGATTACAGTTCACGTCGTATGGGTAAGCGAACGTTGGAGCGGCGGCTTGCAAAAACAGGAACACGTCTGAAGAGCTTGCGTCGTGAACTCGCAGTCGTCGAAGAGCAGTTGCTGTACCTCAGCGAAGATGCTGAGGACCAGGCGATCCGAGCCATGGTGGCCGAGACGGGATCCTCGTCGTTCGAGGCTCGATCATCCCAGGGCAACTTCGAGAGCATGTCGAAGCATCGCTCCCGCATGATCGGCGAGATCGCCGAACTGGAACAGAAGCAAGACGAGCTCCTCGACCAGATGCTCAACACCAAGTAGCTGAGGGACTGTATTCGGGGTTGTTTCGACGCGATTGAAAGCGGTTCGGGGCGGCGCGTTTTCGTTGCAACTAGGGGCCACTGGTCCATACTGAACAGATGCCCTTGCGCGTCGTGATTGCCGAAGACGAAGCCATCATTCGGATGGACCTTCGCGAAACCCTCCAAGAAGAGGGCTACGACGTCGTCGGCGAAACGGGTCGTGGCGACCAGGCGGTTGAACTCGTCCGCGATCTGCAGCCGGACCTGGCGATTCTTGACATCAAGATGCCCGGCATGACCGGCCTCGAAGCGGCGGCGATTATTAATGGCGAGAAAATCTGCGGTGTACTGATGCTCACTGCCTTTAGTCAACGTGAAGTGGTCGATCAGGCTCGCGATGCGGGCGCCCTCGCGTTTCTTGTGAAGCCGTTTCAGAAGAGTGATCTCGTTCCGGCGATCGAAGTCGCAATGGGTCGGTTCCGCGAACTGCGGCTCTTGACCGGTGAAATTAGTGCCCTCGGCGAACAGCTCGAATCCCGCAAGTTCATCGAGCGAGCCAAAGGCGTGTTGATCGACGAGGTCGGCATGACCGAGAACGATGCGTTCCAGTTCATTCAGAAAACAGCAATGAGCGAGCGGTCCCGGATGCGTGACGTCGCCGACCAGATTCTCGACGGTTCACTTCGCCCGGATGCCGGCTGATGGGGACGACGCTCGTCGTCGACGGCAACTCGCTCACGTATCGAGCCTTCTTCGCGCTCCCGACCGACATGGCTACGGCCAGCGGTCAGGTCACGAATGCCGTGTTCGGTTTCACGTCGATGCTCGCGTATGTCCTGAAGGACCAAAAGCCCGACGGCATTCTTGTCACGTTCGACCGGCCCGAGCCCACGTTCCGTCATAAAGCCGAACCTGAATACAAGGCCCAGCGAGATGCTGCGCCTGACATCCTTCGCCAGCAGATGGGCCTCGTTCGCCAAGTCCTCGACGCACTCGGGATCACCTCGATCGACCAGGTCGGTTGGGAAGCTGACGACCTGATCGCCACGGCGACTCGCAAGCTCACCGAACTCGGCGAGGACGTCATCATTGTCACCGGTGATCGCGACAGTTATCAGTTGGTCAGCGACCCCCACGTCCGTGTCCTCTACAACAAACGCGGCGTCAGCGACTACGCCTTGTACGACGAGGCTGGTATCGAAGAGAAGACCGGCGTCACGCCCGAGATGTACGTGCAATACGCAGCGCTTCGTGGTGACACCTCTGACAACCTGCCCGGAGTCCCCGGTGTCGGTGAGAAGACAGCCGCCAAGCTGATCAACAAATACGGCGGCCTGGACGGAATCTTTGCCAACGTCGACGAACAGACGCCGAAGCTGAAGTCGAACCTCATCGAGAACGAGGCGCGCGCCCGCAAAAACCTCGATCTCATGGTGCTGCACTTCGACGCGCCGCTCACCGTCGAGATTGACGGTGTCGAGGTTGATGTCGACTTCACCGATCGTTCTGCGCCGACCGGGCTCGGCTCATCCCCTGACCCTGACGAAATGAAGCGGCTCTTTGAGTTTCTTGAATTCCGCGCTCTGGGTGGTCGGATCACCGAAGCCCTTGCCTCCCTCGGTGGCGACGTCGACCTCGGTCCAGGCGAAGAACGCCAAGAGATTGTTGCCGAAGTCACCATTCTGGATTCGCCTGGGGATGCTGCCGCGCTCATCTCGGTCGCCGAGCACCTTGACGTGTCGGCCGCGTGGACCGGCGAACCTGGCCGTTCGTTTCTCACAGGAATCGCAGTGGTCTCAGACGGTTCGTCGTCGGACGTCGCATGGGTCCCCGCACAGCTGCTCGGCGACGAGGCGGTTGGCGCGGCCTTGGCTGCCCACACCAGCGTGCGTGGCCACAACGTTAAAGAGATGATGCGCTCGCTACTCGAGCTGGACATCGAGATGCGCGGCCTCACGCTCGACACCGCAATCGCCGCATACCTGATCGACCCGGCCGAAGCCCGCTATGCGTTGCCCGACCTGATCGAGAAGTACACGGGCTTCGCCCGTCCGTCTGATGCAGCCAAGTCTGGGCAACTCGACCTCGACGGCACCTCGTTGAGCGACGCCGAAGTGGCCGGGCGAGACGCCCTAGCCGTGCACCATCTCGCGGTTCCGATCCACGAGAGCCTCGAAGCGCAGGGCATGGCAGAGCTCTACGACACGATGGAGAACCCACTCGTGCTGGTGCTTGCCAAGATGGAGCACTTCGGTGTCGGCGTTGACATCGACGAACTACGTCGCCTCAACGGTCGGCTCAAGGCCGAAGTCGACTCCTTGGCCGCCGAACTGCGTGCAGTAGCAGGCAAGGAAGACCTCAATCTCAATTCACCGAAGCAGTTGCGTGAGCTGCTGTATGACGAGAAGGGCCTGACCCCGATCAAGAAAACCAAGACGGGCCCATCGACCGACGCGTCGACGCTCGAGAAGTTGATGCCGGAGTGGCCTGAGTTTCTTGGCCCGCTCATGCGACACCGCGAAGTTGACAAGCTGCGGGGAACATACGGCGAAGGCCTGCTCCACGAAGTTGCCAACGACAACCGCATCCATGCCTCGTTCAACCAAACCGTCGCGCGGACCGGCCGGCTCTCGTCCGACCGGCCAAACCTGCACAACATTCCTGTGCGTAGCGAACAGGGTCGTCAGTTCCGCAAAATCTTCGTCCCATCGCCGGGCACCGAGCTCTTCGTTGCGGACTACAACCAGATCGAGTTGCGCTGCATTGCTCATCTTGCGTCGGACCCGGGCCTGATCGAAGCGTTCACCACGGGGCAAGACATTCATAATGCCACCGCCGCTCGGGTGTTCGGCGTGGCGCCCGAGGACGTCAAGCTCGATCAGCGCTCCAAGGCGAAAATGGTGTCATACGGCCTTGCTTACGGCATGGAGGCCTACGGGCTGGCGCAGCGATTGAACATCCCGGTCGACGAGGCGGCGCCGATCCTCGAGGCCTACTTCGAAGCGTTCCCGAACGTGAAGGCATACATGGACGCGACGGTCGAAGAGGCCCGCGAGCGTGGGTACACCGAAACGCTGTTCGGTCGTCGTCGCCCGATTCCCGAGCTGATGAACGCCAACTTCCGAGTGCGGCAGGCGGGAGAGCGGCAGGCAATGAACGCCGGGATTCAAGGTCTCGCGGCCGACATCTTCAAGGTCGCCCTTGTGCGTATCGACGAAGAGTTGGTCTCGCAGGGCCATAAGAGTGTTCTCATCCTGCAGGTTCACGACGAAGTGCTCGTGGAAGTGCCGCCGGAAGAAAAGGACACGGTCGGCCCACTGCTGATCAACATCATGCGCGACGCCGCCAAGCTCGACGTCCCCCTCGAAGTCAACGTGAGCTGGGGCGACACGTGGGCAGCAGCGAAGGGATAGTTTCAGTTGGGGTCTGACCCCAACTGAAATTGTGCGATGACTGACCACTGGTTTGAGCCGCTGGCCGACCACATGGGCACGGCCTACGACCGCTATGCCCACACGAAGGGAACGGTGCAGGAGGTCGATCACGTTGTGGCCACATTGGGGCTCTCCACGGGTGATCGGGTGCTCGACGTCGGATGCGGAACTGGTCGTCACTCGCTCGAACTTGCCCGGCGCGGGATTGTGGCTCACGGTGTGGACATCAGCCAACGATTCGTTGACATTGCTGTCGGCGGTGCCGGCGATGAATCCTTGGAAACTGCCACATTCGCACGAGGAGACGCCCGGCATTTGGGGTTCGCTGATGAATTCGACGCCGTGATCTGTCTCTGCCAGGGGGCGTTTGGGATGATGACTGCTGACGGCGATGATGCGTCGGTCGTCGCAGGAATGGCAGCAGCGCTCCGACCTGGCGGCCGGCTCGCCCTCAGTGCCTTCAACGCGTACTTCGCAGTGAAGTACCACGGCGATGCTGCGTTCGACGCCGATACTGGGGTCAGCCACGAACGAACCGAGATCCGGAGCGAATCCGGCGAGTCGAAGATCGTCGACCTCTGGACCGGTTGTTACACGCCGCGAGAGCTGCGGCTGTTGCTGAGCACGCATGGTTTTGCGGTTGATGCTGTGTGCAGCGTCGAGCCTGGGCGGTACGGCTCTGCTCCGGCCACGATTGAGTCGCCCGAGTTCCTCGTTATCGCCTCCTGCTGAGCGCCGGAGGAGTATGTGCTGGCGGGGCCTTGGCCCGCTACGCTAGGGGACCGCAATGCCGCCGATGAAGTGGCGTCGCAATTCCATCCATTCATCTCAAGATCCGTATCCGAAACGAGTATCCTCTTGTCCGACGACACCATTACGCCCGTCTCCGAAGCTTCTGAAGCTTCCGTTGAGACCCCCATCGAAGAAAATCCGGAAGCGACACCCGTAGCCGAAAGCCCATTCGGCACCTTCGATGACGAGGGCAACTACATCCCTCGTAAAATCACCTCCGACGATCTCGGTATGTCCTTCGCTGATGCGATCGACGGCACCATGGTCGAGATCAAAGACGGGATGATGGTCAACGGCATCGTTGTCAAGATCGATAAGGACGAAGTCCTTCTCGACATCGGCTACAAGAGCGAAGGTGTGATCCCGAGCCGCGAGCTCAGCATCCGCAACGACGTCGACCCGAGCGAAGTCGTCTCGATGGGCGAATCTGTCGAAGCACTCGTGCTCACGATGGAAGACAAGGAAGGTCGCCTCCTCCTTTCGAAGAAGCGTGCGCAGTATGAGCGTGCCTGGGGCGACATCGAAGCCAAGAAGGAAGCCGACGAAGTCGTTTCCGGCCCGGTTATCGAAGTTGTCAAGGGCGGCCTCATCGTCGACATCGGCCTGCGCGGCTTCTTGCCCGCATCGCTTGTCGAGCTCCGTCGTGTCCGTGATCTTGCGCCGTACATCGGCACGCAAGTGCACGCCAAGATCATCGAACTCGACAAGAACCGCAACAACGTCGTCCTCTCTCGTCGTGCATACCTCGAAGAGAATCAGAAGGAAACCCGCGACCAGTTCCTCACCAACCTCAAGGTTGGCGAGATTCGCGAGGGCACCGTGTCCTCGGTCGTGTCGTTCGGCGCATTCGTCGACCTCGGCGGCATGGACGGACTCATCCATGTGTCCGAGCTCTCTTGGAAGCACGTCGATCACCCCGGCTCCGTCGTCACTGTTGGCGACCCGGTCAAGGTGCAGGTCCTCGATGTCGATTTCAGCCGCGAGCGCATCAGCCTTTCGCTGAAGGCAACGCAGCAGGATCCGTGGCAAGAATTCGCCGAAGGCCACCAGGTCGGTCAGCTCGTCTACGGCCGAGTCACGAAGCTGGTGCAGTTCGGTGCATTCGTTCAGGTCGGAGACGGCATCGAAGGCCTCGTGCACATTTCGGAAATGTCGGCCCACCATGTCGACAGCCCAGAGCAAGTCGTCACGCCGGGCGAAGAACTGTGGGTCAAGATCATCGATCTTGATCTCGCACGCCGCCGCATCAGCCTGTCGATCAAGCAGGCCGCCGAAGGTGGCGAGCTCGCTGCCGAGTACCGCGAGCACTTCGAGGTCGACACCGAGGGCAACTACGTCCAGGGCGAGGCATCGGCTGAGGCCGAAGCCGCATGGACGGAGTACTACGGTGAAGGTGGCGAGGGTGAAGGCACCGAAGCCCCGACCGGTGCTCCTACTGTTGTCGGCGAAGTCGCCGCTGCCCTGGCAGCTGCAGGTGGCGCGATTCCGGCCGAAGAGACACCTGCTGAGGCAGCAACCGAAGACGCATCAGAAGAGGCACCTGCTGAGGCAGCAGCCGAAGAGGCAACTGCAGCCGAGTGATCTGATGCGCTCCGGCGCAGCAAATCTGAAGTGAACGATGACCGGCTCGTCTGAGTCGGTCATCGTTCGTTTTCATGGTCTTTGTCCGCCTGGAGTCGAGATGTTGTGCGGCACCATCTCGACTTTGTTGCCCCCGTTCGACTGAGTTATTCGGTCGACGCCAGACGAAGTGGCACTGACGGATTGGGCTCAAGGGGCAGCGGCTGGCACCATGTCCTCGTGATCGTCGTTGGATTGACAGGTGGAATCGGAGCGGGCAAGTCGACAGTGTCGAAATTGCTCGGTGAGCGAGGAGCGGCGATTGTCGATGCCGACAAGATTGCACGGGAGTTACAAGACCCAGGGACGCCTGTGCTTGCGGCGATGGTCGAGCGATTCGGTGGGCACATCATCAACGACGACGGGACCTTGAACCGTGGAGCAGTTGCGGAGATCGTGTTCAGTGATCAACAAGCGCTGAAAGACCTGAACGGCATTGTGCACCCAGCGATGCAAGCGGAGATCCAACGCCAGATCGATGAGAATGTCGACACCGATCGGCTGGTCGTGCTTGACTTCCCACTTCTTGGAGAGAACCCGCGCAAGGGCCTAGCGGCGACAATCGTTGTCGACATTCCGCACAAACTTGCGGTGCAACGCGTGGTCGAGCAGCGCGGTATGGACGAAGTGGACGCTCGCAATCGAGTGAACAGCCAAATGGACCGCGAGAATCGTTTGAAGATCGCCACGCACGTCGTGGACAACACCGGTGATCTTGTCGACCTCGTTGCGGCCGTTGATCGTCTGTGGGACGAACTGATCGTGTTGCCAGCGACGACGGCTGCACACGCTGGCGAACCGGCAGAGGAGCCAGCGGGCAAGATCGATCGCTCAGGCGAGACCGTCTGGATCTTTGGGTACGGCTCGCTCGTCGGCCCAGAGTCGATGGCCCGGACGATCGGTCGAGTGGCCGTCCACAAGGTGGATTTCTTCCGCGCAGATCTGGCTGGCTACGGCCGTCGGTGGAACTACGGGGTTATGCATTTCGCCGGGCGCTGGGAGCGCGCAGACGGGGTCGATATCGACGACGGCACGATCGTGGCGCTCGGTGTCGTGAAGTCGAGCGACGAAACAGTCAACGGCATCGTGGCTTCGGTCGCAGGCGACGAGCTCGGGAATCTCGACCGACGTGAACGCAACTATGACCGAGTCGATGTCACTGATCTCATCACCGTGCTCGACGACGACGGCGGCACGGTCGACGGTGTGATCTACACCTACGTTCCGCGGCGTACCTCGATCGAGGCCTACGAGACAGCACGTGACAACGGCACCGCCGGTATCCGCCGCACGTACTGGGACCAAGTCGATGCGGCCTTCGCAGCGTTTAGCGCCGAGCAGGTCGAGCGGTATCGCGCATCGACGCCAGCTCCGGACATCCCGGTCGTCGATCTTCTGGAGACGCGCGAGCGCTGACGTTTGTGCCCTGATGCGACAACGGCGGCGCACCACCGAGGTGGAACGCCGCCGTCGATCAGTCCCAGTGGATCAGCGGAACTGCCCGAGATCTGCTGCGATGTCTTCTGGTGTGATGGGCGGCGCGTACCGCTTGACCACGTTGCCAGCCTTGTCGACGAGGAACTTCTCGAAGTTCCAGGTGACGTCAGCAGCCTCGCCTTCGCCAGGCTGAGCGTCTTTGAGCATCTTGTACAGGGGAGCGGCACCGTCACCGTTCACCTCAATCTTCGAGAACATGGGGAAGTTCACATCGAACTTCGAGGTCGCGAATTCGAGGATCTCGGCGTCGGTGCCGGGCTCTTGGTTCGCGAACTGGTTGCACGGGAAGCCGAGCACGACGATGTCGTCGTTGTCATTGTGAAGCGCACGCAGACCTGCGTACTGAGGCGTGAGGCCTCAAGCGCTCGCAAGGTTGACGATCAGCGCAAGGTTGCCCTTGTACTGATCGAAGCTCACCTGTTCACCGATGATAGACATCATTTCGAGATCATGGAAGTTGGTCATGACGCCAACATAGTTGGGCCGACCAAAATCGACAGATTGTCCGACGAGGTAATGATGCGGGGTGGTGGCCTGGAAAGTGGATAACATTGTGTCCTTCATGTCCGATGATCACGAACCTTGCCTGGGCAGCCGTTCATTTGCTGTCCAGCACCCTCCCAGTCCGGGCTCACAGCGCTAATGGGGATTGCTCTCGGGCTCGTCGGCGTCGTGATATTAATTGCGGCGAACGGGTATTTTGTTGCGACTGAGTTCGCGTTTGTAGCGTCTCGGCGTGCCAAGTTTGTCGAGGCCGCCGACGGTGGCGACCGCAAGTCGAAGCGGGCGATCCAGGTCCACAAGCGCCTGAGCTTTATGCTCTCCGGAGCGCAGCTCGGCATCACGGTCACGTCGCTGGTGCTCGGTTTCATTGCCGAGCCGGTTCTTGCCGGTGCAATCAGGCCACTGCTTGAAGCGGTCGGGGTCGGCGAGTCGGCGCGAGTCGGCGTCGGAATCGCCCTGGCGTTCGTGTTTGCGACCGTTGCGCAGATGGTCTTTGGTGAGCTTGCTCCCAAGAATCTCGCTATCGCCAAGCCCGAACCTGTTGCGCGAAGCCTCGCGGGATCGACCTTGGTGTTCATGAGGGTGGCGAGCCCGCTGATCAAGTTGTTCGATGGTGCCGCGAACCGTCTCCTGCGTCTCCTCGGAATCGAACCAGTCGAAGAACTGCATGGTTCGGTTTCGACCGACGAGTTCGATTTCATCGTCGATTCCTCGGCTCAAGGTGGACAGCTCACCACGTCACAAGCGTCGTTGCTGGAGCGCGCCATCGATTTCGGTGACCTCGAAGCATCCGACGCCATGGTTGCCTGGAACCGGGTGGTGACGATCAACGCTGGCGCCACGGCGGCCGACCTGCGCAATCTGATGGACTCGCGCCACTCGCGCTTTCCCGTAGTCGACGACCAAGCCAAGGTCACGGGGATCGTCCATGCCAAGGATTTACTTGGCGTACCGCGCTCTCTGTACGGATCCACACCGATCGACGACTTGCTGCATGACGTGCTGGTTGTCCCCGAGGCGGCCGGGCTCAACGTGGTGTTGGCTGAATTGCAGTCCCACTCGACCGAGATGGCAGTGGTGATCGACGAGTACGGCGCACCTGCAGGGGTGGTGACTCTCGAAGACCTTGTTGAAGAGCTCGTCGGTGAGATTGAAGATGAATATGACCGTGCAGATCCGGAGGAGTACCGAGAAGTCGAGCCGGGCGTCTGGTCGGTCGTGGCGACGTCGCGACCCGACGAGATCGACCGATATACGGGCTTCAAAATTCCGGATGGCGAGTACGACACCGTGGCAGGTTTGGTGCTGGATCGGCTCGAACGCATCGCCGAGGTTGGCGACTCGGTTGTCGTCGACGGGATGCAGATCGAAGTACTCGAAGTCGAAGAGTTCGCGATCACCCAGGTCCTACTCCGCCTCAATCCTGACGCAGGTATCGTGCGCGGCGA
This sequence comes from Gammaproteobacteria bacterium, assembly GCA_047638615.1. GTDB lineage: Bacteria > Actinomycetota > Acidimicrobiia > Acidimicrobiales > Ilumatobacteraceae > Ilumatobacter_A. Next base: position 4,894 of record JBLIMF010000057.1, on the reverse strand, counting down.
CGGCAAGGACGTGTCGGATCACAACGCACAACCTGACTCCGTGAACGAGGACGATTCATGATTGCAGCGCAGGCTGCCGAGGCCGGCTTCAGTGTCGAGTGGGGAGCCCTCGGCATTGCCATTTTCCTGCTGGCCCTCAATGCGTTCTTCGTTGCGGCCGAATTCGCGTTACTCGCAGCTCGTCGTTCGCGTATCGAGCAGCTCGCTGCCGACGGCAATAAACGAGCCGTTTCGGCCCTCGCTGGAATCCGCGAATTGACCCTGATGCTTGCCGGCGCCCAGCTCGGCATCACTATGTGCTCACTCGGTCTCGGCGCTGTCGCTGAGCCAGCGATCGCTCATCTCATTGAAGGAGCCATCGGATCGTTCATCGATATTTCCGACACGGCACTGCACGTCATTGGCTTCACGATCGGGCTGTCGCTCGTCGTATTTTTGCACATGGTGGTCGGCGAGATGGCGCCAAAGTCGTGGGCGATCTCTGATCCGGAGAAGTCGTCGCTGCTGCTGGCCCGCCCGTTTCGGGCGTTTGTCCGAGTGTTCCAGCCGATCATTTGGTTCCTCAACTCACTGGCCAATATCGTCGTTCGGTTGGTCGGTGTCGAGCCACAGGATGAACGTGCCATGGCTCATTCGCCAGCTGACTTGATCCTGCTGCTCGACGAGTCGGCCGGCCACGGCGACATCGCTGCCGAAGATCATCAGCTACTGACTCGCTCGCTCGAGCTGTCAGGCCTCACGGCTTCTGACGCGATGACGGTCCGGCGTGACATCATCTCAATGCCCGGCGACGCCACCGCGGCCGAGGTGGCCGCTGAGGCGCACCGCACAGGCCGGACCCGCATCGTCATCCACGAAGACGATCTCGACCACTGCCTTGGCTTCATTCACGCCAAAGACCTGCTCCGCCTGGAAAGCGCCGACTGGGAGACCACGCTTGCTCGCTCGCTCGTGCGGGCCCTGATGGTCACCCCTGATCATCATCGACTTGAAGACCTGCTGGTCGAGATGCGCACCGATCGTCAGCACATCTCGGTTGCCGTTGACGAGCACGGCACCGTTGTTGGCTTGGTCACTCTCGAAGACGTGTTCGAAGAACTTATTGGTGATTTTCACGACGAATCCGACGACCGCCTCGGAGACTGCGTGCAGCACGCCGACGGCAGCTTCCGGATCAACGGCACGCTGCGGCCCGATCAATTCGAAGAGTGCACGGGCGTCGCCCTTCCTGAAGGTGACTGGCACACCGTTGCCGGCTACGTCATCGCGGCGCTCGATGAGATCCCGTCGGCGGGCGACAGCATCAACACCACAGTTGGTGAGTTCACCGTGACTGAGATGGACGGTTACGCAATCGCCACCTTGCGGGTCAAGTTGGCGGCAGGCGCGACCGACGCGACCGATGCGAACGTTCGTTCGTTATCGTAGGCTGGCCTGGTGACTGATACTGATCTGGAAACTGGCGAGCAATCAGGCACCGAGGCAGTCATTACACCGGATGCAGCGGTGCCTGACCAATCACCCGAACAGGCGTTGATCGCCGCGTCGAGTTCGTTCTCCAATTACGACACCGGCAACGAAAACAGGTTCCAAGTTGTGTCCGACTGGGACCCTGCTGGTGCACAGCCTGAAGCAATCAAAGCGCTGTCTGAAGGAATCGAGGCGGGCGAGCGATTCCAGACGTTGTTGGGCATCACCGGTTCGGGCAAGTCGGCAACGATTGCCTGGACGATAGAGCAGACACAACGACCGACGCTGATCTTGGCGCCGAACAAATCGCTTGCTGCGCAGCTCGCGCAGGAGATGCGTGAGTTCTTCCCGCACAACCGAGTCGAGTACTTCGTCTCGTACTACGACTACTACCAGCCTGAGGCCTACATCCCGAGCAGCGACACGTTCATCGAGAAGGACAGCTCAATCAACGACGACATCGAGCGGCTGCGCCACTCGACCACGGCCGCGCTCCTCACCCGCAAGGACGTCATCGTGGTGGCGTCGGTGTCCTGTATCTACGGTATGGGGAATCCCGAGGAGTACAAGGGCAACCTGCTTGACCTCACCGTCGGCGTTGACTACGACATGCGCAACATCCTGCGCCGCCTCGTCGACATGCAGTACGACCGCAACGACATGACCCTTGGCCGCGGCAACTTCCGTGTCCGGGGCGACACGATCGAAGTGCATCCGGCCTACGAAGAAAATGTGCTGCGCATCGAGATGTTCGGCGACACCGTCGATCGCATCACCATGATCGACCCGCTCACCGGCGAGAACCTCCGCGAGCTCGAACGGGCCCATGTGTTCCCCGCAACTCACTACGTCACCGGCAACGAGCGAATGACCCGAGCAATGGGCCAGATCGAACATGAGCTCCAGGTCCGGCTCAAAGAGTTCGAAGAGCAAGACAAGCTGCTCGAAGCGCAGCGTCTCCGGATGCGCACGTCGTATGACCTCGAGATGATGAGTGAGCTCGGCTACTGCAACGGCATCGAGAACTACTCGATGCATATCGACGGTCGCGAGTCTGGTGAGCCGCCCTTCACCCTGCTCGACTACTTCCCCGACGACTACCTCCTCGTGGTCGACGAGAGCCACGTGGCTGTGCCGCAGCTGCATGGCCAGTTCGCGGGCGACCGGAGTCGAAAAGACATGCTGGTCGAGCACGGCTTTCGCCTCCCGTCGGCACGCGACAACCGACCGCTTACCTTTGAAGAGGTTCTCGGACGCGTCAACCAGTGCATCTTCCTCTCGGCCACCCCAAGCGCCTATGAGTTGCGCGTGTCGACCAAGGTCGTCGAGCAGATTATTCGCCCGACCGGCCTGGTCGATCCCGAAGTCACCATTAAGCCGACCAAAGGGCAGATCGATGATCTGATGGAAATGGTCGAGGGCCGCGTCGCGAACAACGAGCGCGTGCTCGTCACGACACTCACGAAGAAGATGGCCGAGGACCTCACCGACTATTTGCTCGAACAGGGCATGAAGGTCAGGTACCTGCACAGCAACATCGACACGATTCAACGAATCGAGATCATCCGTGCGCTGCGCCTCGGCGAGTTCGATGTGTTGATCGGCATCAACCTGCTGCGCGAGGGCCTCGACCTTCCCGAGGTGTCGTTGATTTGCATCCTCGACGCCGACAAGGAGGGCTTCCTACGGTCTGAGACATCGCTGATCCAGATGATGGGTCGTGCTGCGCGAAACGTGTCGGGTGAGGTTGTCATGTACGCCGACCGTGTCACCAACTCGATGACGAAGGCGATTGACGAAACGCAGCGCCGCCGCAACGTGCAGTTGGCGTACAACGAAGAACACGGCATCGACCCGAAGACAATCCGCAAGGCCGTCGGCGATATCCTGTCGATGCTGCGACCCGACTCGCGGACTCCGGTGCCGGGTATGGACAAACGCCGTCAACGCGAGCGCGACCAGGTTGCTCAGGAACTTAAGAACCTGCCGCAGCAAGAGCTGCAGAGGCTCATTCAAACCCTCGAGACCGAAATGCAAGAAGCCTCGGCCGAGCTGAAGTTTGAGTACGCCGCCAAACTCCGCGACGAGATCCGCGAACTCAGCCGCGAGCTAACCGACGCCCGATAGGGACGCATGGGGTCAGGCCTCTTTTGCAACTATCTGAACGGCAACTATCTGAACGGCAACTATCTGAAGGGCAGCTATCTGAACGGCCAGGTTGTGCCAGCTAGAGGGGGTCGTATCAGATACCGGGCGTTGTATTTCGATGGCCCTACGCTCAGACAATGCGGGAAATCCACAGCCTCGAAGAGTTCGATGTCTACGTGCAAGCCAATGGATGCCTCGATGAAGTCGTGGTCCAGGGCGTCGATCTCTCGTCTCGGGCGGACCTGATTCAGACGCTGACCTGTGTGGGCGGTGCCTTTCTCGGATCTCGACTCCCGCCTGTGGCGTTGCTGCACGTGCTTGATGCTGGCGCCGTGGTCTTCCCGCGGCTCGCCGACCTTCCGTTCGACACCTACCGTCCGCGGCTGTACGCCCAAGGCGAACTCATGGCGGGCTGGGTTCACGGTGACCCGGGCTCATTCGAGCGAGACGCGCTCGATTCGAAGATCTACGAGTGGACCACGAGGCACGCCAAGGGCCACAACATCCCGGTGCTTGATGCTCTGGCCCAGCGTCTGCACGACCATGCGATTGACGACGCGCTGTCCGACCATCTGTCGACGTACCCCGATGTCGTCGCGGTGATGGGTGGTCACTCGATGTTGCGTAACGACCCAGCGTTCAGAACCGTCGCCGAAATCGGCCGATCGATGGCGCGAGTCGGCTGGCACGTTGCGACGGGTGGCGGCCCGGGCGCGATGGAAGCGGCGAACCTCGGTGCCTGGCTCGCTCCGCATCGGGACGGAGCGCTCGACGAAGCGATCGAGATGTTGGCGACCGAGACCGACTTCAGCGAGTCCGACGGTTACCTCGGTGCAGGCTTGGCTGTACTCGACGCATTTCCCGGCGGCACCGAGAGCCTCGCTGTGCCGACATGGTTTTACGGGCACGAGCCGACCAACCAGTTCGCCACACACGTCGCCAAGTACTTCGCCAACTCGATCCGCGAGGACGGGTTGCTTGCCGTTGCGACGAGGGGCGTGGTCTTCTCGCCGGGCGCTGCCGGAACCACGCAAGAAGTCTTCCAGGACGCCACTCAGAATCACTATGACGTCTTCGGCGTGGTGAGCCCGATGGTCTTTCTCGACACAGAGTTCTGGACCGAGACGCTGCCAGCCGAACCGTTGCTTCGCAAGCTGGCGGGGGAGCGGACGTACGGGACGATGATTGGTTCTGTCGACACCGCCGACGAGGTCATGGCTTTCCTCGTCGGCCACCCGCCGATCAGGAGCTGAATCAGTCGAGACCGTGAGGTCGA
>JBLIMF010000056.1:0-15055 GCA_047638615.1 Gammaproteobacteria bacterium | reverse complement strand
TCAGCGTGGCGCCGAGTGCGCCGTCGAGAGGTGTCAGCCACGCCGTCGAGAGGTCGCCGTCGACGGCGGCGCTGCCGCGATGGGCAATGCCGGGCAGTCTGCGGTCGGCAATGGCTCCTTCGTCGCCCAGTAGCTCTGCCAGTTGGGCATCGTCAGACCGCTGGTCCAGCCGAACGGTGGCCTCAACGTCAAAGCTTGCCTTTGCCGACAAGGGCAGCAGTCGACGAAGCACTGGCTCTGGGTCGCTTCGCCAGGTCGAGGTCGCATTGACGCGTTCTCGAGTCAACACGACGTCCAGCGATGCGTGCTCAGAAGTCAGCTGCTGGAGTGTTTCAACTGGTGGTCGGATGAACTCCGTCGTCGGTGCGAGCCCCGTGTCGACCTCGATGAAGCCGACGCCGGACCGAGATGCCGATCGAGCCGAATCTCCAGCGGTGACCGAGGTGATCACGATGTCGATGGACCGATTCGGGGCCGAGTCGAGAACGACGCGCTGTCCGCTCCCGTCTATCGACGACATCGTCAGCTCGACGCTCTGTGTTGCGTCACCGGTGTCGATGCCGACCGACAATATCTGCCTCCCACCTGGCGCTGGAACGATCTGGTGGAGCACCAGCTCGCTGATCGGTTCGTCGCTGCTCAGCCGGAGCACGGCTCCGACGGGGTCGCCGTGATCTCCGACCGACCACGCCGTTGCGGGGTCGCCGTCGATGGCCATCACCGCTCGGTCCTCGGGCCGATACGCAAAGGGCTCGCCGTATGCCGTCGCCATAGCCGTGACCGGGCCACGTTGAACCGAGATGGTCTGCGCATCGATCTCGGCTGCTGTACCGAGCGGGTCGAGTCGTTGATCTGCCGCGGTGGGATCGAGGACATCGGTGGACGAGCCGCCCGGCTCGGTATGTCCTGTCACATCCTGCGAAGAACGCCAGTGGTGGGCCCGGTCACGGTTTGAATCGGTGATGATCACGCGGTCGGTCGTCTCGACCGTGTCAACGGAGGTGCCGTACCGAACCAATTCTGTACCATCAACCAGCCCGGCGGCGGCCGCATCGATCACGCCGTCGCCGGAACCAGAAATGATCACCTCGCCGGTCTTGACTCTGGTGACCGTAGACGCCCTATCGATGTCGTACAACGAGACCGACGCGTAGGGCGCCGGCTGCATTGCGATGGCGTCGGCGTCAACCAGCGGCCGCCCAAAGGGATCGAGCGCGGTCTTCACTGGCAAACTGTCCGCAGCCGGCGAACCAAACGTCGCTGTTGCATCTATGTCTGGTGCGCCGGACATCGTCGGCCCAAGCACTCCGGCCGAGGGCGTCCGGAAACGCAACGAATCACCATCTTCAGCAAGCCAGATGGTGCCAACGGCCAAGAGCCGAGCGATCGGGGCGACTGAGCCGGGCTCGAGCACCCCCAGCTGAATGCGATCGTCGAATGCGTACAGCAGGTCCATTGCGCCGGCCGATCCGAGCGGCAGAAGATCACGTGTGATGAGCGCCCGTTCTGTTGCTGCTACCAGCGGCTGGTCGACCGTGTAACCCCAGTCGAACGCACCGAACTCTGCACCGGGTAGTTGCAATACTCGTGTTCCGGATTGCCCGACATTGATATGGGCAGTGGCATCGAGCCAGGCAGTCGGCAGGTCCGCATCGCGGTCGATAGCCGGATCGACAAGTTGTGCCTTCCACATTGGTGGCATGTTGGCGATGGCCACCATGACAATGAGGCATGAAGCGAGGCGTCTGCAGGTCAGGAACGACGGCAGCTGCATTCGAATCGGACGAGCAGGTACCCGTTCGGCGAGGGCCGCAGCGCCGAGCGCTATACCGAGGGCCATGACAGGTACGGCACGAGTACTGCTGCGGAAGGCCAAGGCGAGCCCGGTGTCGTCGCCTCCGGTGAGTAACCGAACCAACGGAGAGGAATCGTCGAAGGGATGGACGCCGACGGCGAGAACCATGCCGATAAACGCCAACAGCCCGGCGAATCGGCGGTGTTCGCCTCGCCCGAACGCAATCCCCGCAAGCCCAATGACTGCCATGGCAAAGCTGACGATAATTCCGCTGGTTCTGGTCAGGTAGCCGAGCGATGACGTGGTCGTGGCGGCGAACGCGTCTCGGCCGTAAAACAACCAGTATCCGAAACCCCGCAGGACCTCGGAGCCAGTGGAATTCCGACTGACGTCTTCGAGCGTCTCGGAGTAGAGCAACACTGGTGCGCCGAATCGTGATTGAACGACGAGCATGGCCATCCACCAGAGCGACACTGCGACGCAGGCCACCACCACCCGCCCTGTCATTGCGGCCAGGATGCGGAGCGGTGCGGCACGGTGGACTGCAACGCACACCAGCCATATGCCCGGGGCAGGAATGATCATCGCCAGAGCTGTTGCGTTCCCCGAGCCGACTGTTGCAACGATGAGGGCAATCACCGCCGGCTCGCGCCATCGAGTGCTCAGCGATGCAGCACGCCCATCAACTCGTGCCCCCCGAATGGTTGCCGCAACGATCCAGCCGAGCCCTGCCCACGGCAACAACAGCAATGATGTTCGCGAGATATACGGCAGGAGGAGGGGAGACAACTGGTACACCGCAGCTGCCACGAGGACGGGCCCGCCCGTGTGGCCCAGAAGCCGGGCGCACTGCCGCGCCCCGGTACCAGCGGCGAACATGATGGTGCCAATCCACAGGCGATGCGCAATCCAATCTGGCGCCGACAGCACGTCGAAGATCCAGAACCATGGTCCACTGGGCCAGAGGTAGGTGATTTGCTGGTGTGGTACCCATCCTGCGAACTGGTCAGGCTCGAAGGTCGATGCTGCACGTCCGAGGAGACCGCCTGGGTCGGTGTACAGATACAGCTTGGTGTCTGCTGGCATACGACCAGGCGAGCTGCAGAGCGCTGGTAGGTACGCCAACAGGGCGAGTATCCAGACTTCGGTGCGACGATTCGCTCTCGGAGGCCACCGAGGCAGCCACTTGCGAACCGTCTCGACCGTCATGGAATCGCTCCGAACACGCCGTAGAGCCCGGTCAAGGTGGCGAGGCCGGCCCCGCCCGCGACCAGGACCATGTCCCAGCCGGCTCGGTCCCAGCTCGCTCGGTGGTGATCGCGATCGGCAACTGGCTCCGGCCACCAGGCGCCAACCGCGATGAACAACGGGAACGCCGTAAACAAGAAACGTGGCCGAGCGGTCACCGTTTCAGGAATCAGCATGAGGGCAATGATCACTGCGCAGAACGCAACGAGGGGTAGTGGGAGGTGTATTTTCCACAGTGCATACAGCATCCCGGCGAGCGCCAGCAGGCACAGCACGGTCAAAGCGTCGGCAGGCGAACTCAATGGGCTTTTGACGAAGCCGAAGGTATTCGCAACTGCGGTTGCCCCGAAGCTCGTGCCCTCGGACCAGGCCTCGCGCTGCACGCGAAACCAGGCCCCACGTTCACCGGCTTGGGCGTCGACATACAGTTGGAACCCAATGAATCCAAGAGGCGCCAAGACAACCGGAACGAGCGACATCCAGTCGCGTCGGCGCCAGATTGCCAGAGTCGCTGCGATGATACACGCGGCAACCAGCGCCACGCCGTTCGGTCTGGTGCCGGTCCCGAGTGCGGCGGCGATGCCTGCAAGAATCCAGCGCTCTTCGATCAAGAAGAGCAGGCACAGTGCTGCGACGACGATGAACGTTGCCTCGGCGTAGGCAAACGACAGCACGAAGCTGCCTGGAAACACCGAGTAGAGGGTCATCGAACGGGCAGCGACGGCATTGTTGAACAAGCGCCGGGCCAGAAGCCCAACCAAGACCACCGAGATGGCACCGAGTACGAAGTTGGTGAACAGTGCTGCCAGCGTGTCGCCGCCCGGCAACACAAAGTCGACCACACGCACCAACCATGGGTACACCGGGAAGAACGCTGCGCGAGCTTCGAGTTGGTTGTAGGTGATGTCAGCAGGGATCGACTTGGGGTAGCCAGAGCGGACGATCTCGAGATACCAACGGCCATCCCACGACGTCAGCACATTGCTGATTGTCGATCCTGCGGACGGTTCGATCTCGTCGAAGATGCCGCTCTCGATGTCTTTGCGGACATCAACGACGCGTTGTGCAGCGCGGACGCCCGCGCCGGCGATGATGCAGAGCCGTGTCACCACGTACGCGACCAGCCCGACGACGATGGCGCGCCGGAACGACTTGTCGGCAAAGTCGTCACGAATCGAGGTCGCGCGGGGCGCCGAGAACTCGTTCAGCAGGTTGGCCAGCCGACCCCCACGTGGGCGTTCGATCGTGACCGTGTTCATTTCTGCGTCACCCATCGGTCACCACGCATGCATCGGCAAGATGCGCTTCTTCGGACCAAACTTTGGCGCTGCTGCACCATGCATCCGAAGCAGGCGGACAACTCGGCCACGTTGGCCCACATAGGGCTCCAGAAGTTCGAGCATCCGTTCGTCAGTTGCACGGGTCTCACCGGCGAGAACGGTGCCGACCATGTTCTTGAGGTGATAGTCGCCCACACCAACAGCGTCGGGGTCACCCATCGCGGGCCCAAGAACATTGCCGATCGTCCACTGGCCGACTCCGTCGATCAGATGCAGCTTGGCCCGGGCCCCGTTCGGTGCCAGCTCTGCCCAATCCCAGTATTTTGCAGCGTGCTTGGCAACACGTTGCAACGACTCGGCTCGCTTGCGTTCGATGCCGAGCGGGTGAAACCACCAGCTGGGTTGCTGTGCAAGCACACCAGGTTCGGGCGGCAGGAGGAGCCGTGTGAACGGCCCCGGAGCGGGCTCACTGAGGTTGAAGCACAGCTGTCGCCATTGGTTGTGCGCCTCGCCGATCGTGATGCGCTGTTCGAGGACGGTCGGCAGCAGGGAGTGATAGAGATCGCCGCTGGCGCCCATGCGAACCGAGCGCCCGTTGCGAGCAGCCTTGGCCACAACCGGGTGATGGTCATCTTCGAGCCCGTGATCGATCTGGTCGTCGACCCCAAGCATCCGAGGGGCCTGATCAAGCATCCACGCCGCGCCCGGGCCGTAGGCCGCCAGCGAAATTCCGGGGACCCCGTCGACGTCAGTAATTGGCGAATCGCTCCACCCGATGCGGAGCGTGCCAGGACCGTCAGGAGTACGTGTTGCTCGGACCATTTCACCTGTCGATGTGACACCACGGCCAACGACGTTCAACCATGTGGTCGGGTCACTGACCCCGTGGCGGTACCACGACAACGTGGCACCGATGTCGATGAGTCGCTCGCGAACGAGCTGATGAGCGGACGCGAGCACGGCAGGAAGCTAGCAGTCGGACATAGGTCTCGACGGCAGTCTCAGCTGATCTCGACGGGAGTTTCGATGGGATGATGACATGCCACGAAGTGGCCGTCCCCCATTGACCGCAGCTGCGGCTCTTCGTTGGTGCAGATGTCGGTCGCGTAGGCGCATCGTGGGTGAAATCGGCAGCCCGAAGGGGGAGAGACCGGCGAGGGTGGCTCGCCGACAATTTTGCCCACAGAGTGATCGGCTTCGGGGTCGGCTTCGGGAATCGAATCGAGCAGCACGTTCGTGTACGGGTGCGACGGGCGGGCGTACAGATCGTCGCTCGAAGCGACTTCGCACAGCTTGCCGAGGTACATCACCGCGACTCGGTCACTGATGTTTTTCACGACGGCGAGGTCGTGCGCGATGAACACGAGGGTGAGGCCGAACTTTTCTTTCAAGTCCTCCAACAGGTTGAGTACCTGCGCCTGCACCGACACGTCGAGTGCTGAGACGGGCTCGTCACAGATGATCAGCGTGGGGTCGAGCACAAGGGCTCGGGCCACGGAGATGCGCTGACACTGACCACCCGAAAACTGGTGCGGCTTACTTTCGGCAGCGCGTGCTGGGTCGATGCCGACGGACTCGAGGATCTCGTCGACGAGCTTGTTGCGCTCTTCCTTCGTGCCGCGCTTCCAGATCTCGAGCGGCTCGAGCACGCTGTCACGGACAGAACGACGCGGGTTCAGCGAGGACACCGGGTCCTGGAAGATCATCTGCACGCGAGTACGTGCTTCGCGCACGGCGCTGCTGCTCATCTCGGTGAGCTCAGCGCCTTCGAAGACGATCGAGCCGCTGGTCGGCGGCGGGATCTGCATGATGGCACGGCCAGTGGTGCTCTTGCCGCAACCGGATTCGCCGACAATGCCGAGCGTCTCACCGCGCAGGACGTCGAAACTGATCCCCGAAACGGCCTTCACCGTATTGCCACGTCCGACGTTGAATTCGACGGTGAGGTCTTCGACACTCAGGACCTTGTCGCCTTCGCGAAGGTGTGCTTTGCCGGTACCTGCCATCAGGACACCGCCGAAATATCTTCGGGTAAGTAACCGGTTGCTTGCAATTCAGCGTCTCGCTTCTCGAACTCGGGGGAACCAACGGGGTACCAGCACGCATACACGTGCTTGGGGTCCGCAGTCGGTGTGAGCGGTGGCTCTTCGACGTGGCACTTCGGCAGCGCATACATGCAGCGTGGCGCGAAATTGCAACCCATGGGCGGGTTCACGAGGTCCGGCGGGCGGCCGGGGATCGTTGCCAACCTGGTGTGGCTCGGGTCGCTCAGCTTCGGGATACTGCGCATTAACGACTTGGTGTACGGCATCTTCATATTGGCAAAGAGCGTTTTGGTTGGCGCGTGCTCGACCAGCTTGCCGCCGTACATGACCGCGATCTGATCGGTGTGGCCGGCCACGACACCGAGGTCGTGGGTCACCAAGATGACCGACATGTTGCGGTCACGCCGCTGCTCGCCGATCAGGTCGAGAATCTGAGCCTGGACCGTGACGTCGAGTGCGGTGGTCGGCTCGTCAGCGAACAGCAGGGTGGGCCCGCAGGCCAACGCAATGGCGATCATCACACGCTGCCGCATGCCACCGGACAGTTCATGCGGCAGTTGGTTGAGACGGCGCTCGGGCTCGGGAATGCGGACGTCGCGCAACAGTTGAAGGGCGGTTGCGGTGGCTGTTGTTTTGTCCATTCCCAAGTGGAGCTTGAGCGGTTCGGTGATCTGCTTGCCGATTTTCATCAGCGGGTTGAGAGAGTTCAGCGGATTCTGGAACACCATCGACATCTCGGCACCCCACAGATGGCGCATTTGCTTGGCGGAGAATCCGATGATGTCCTGACCGGCAAACTTGACCGACCCGTGCTTGACAGCAGTGGACGGCAGCAGCCCCATGATGGAACGTGAGAGAACAGTCTTACCCGAGCCAGATTCACCCACCACGCCGAGCGACTCGCCGCGCTTGAGCGACAGCGTCACGCCGTCGACAGCGCGAACGAGACCACGTTCGGTCTTGAAGTGTGTCTTGAGGTCGACAAGATCGAGGAGTGGTTCCTCCGACTCGTGGCGACGTTGTGGCTGAATGTTGTCGTTCTTATTCACAGGGCTGTCTCCCGGACGTCGAAGTAGCTCCGAATGCGATCGCCCGCAAAGTTCAGTGCCAGCACCGTCAGGAACAGCACGATGATCGGAATAATTGCAATCCACGGGGCCTTTTGGAGGTCACGAGAACCGGCGCCAGTCAAAATGACTTTGCCCCAGGTCGGGCCCTTCTCGACGGACAGGCCGAGGAAGGCCAACCCACCTTCGGCGACAACTGCAACCGCCATCCCGAGCAGCGCAAGCGCCGACATTGGAATGAGTACATTCGGTAGCAGTTCTCTGACGATGATCCGCCCATTCTTGGCTCCGAGTGTTCGGGCAGCGAGCACGAACTCTCGGTCAGAGAACGAAATCGTGGTGGCGCGAGCGATGCGGCCCACTGGGGCGATCGACAAGATGCCCAACGTAATGGAAATGGTTCGCAGGCTGCGCTCAAGCAGTGCGGTGATCAAGATGGCAAGCACGAGCGCCGGGAACGATAAGAAGATGATGAAGATAAAGGAGATGATGCGGTCCCACCAACCACGGAAATAGCCAGCCATGATCCCCATGAAGCCACCAAACAGCATGCCCATCCCGATGGCGACGATGCCGACGGTCAGCGACACTCGAGCACCAAACACCGTCCGGGCGAGAATATCACGAGCGTCTTGATCGCTTCCAAAAAGATGTGTGGTGGATGGCGCATAGGGAGGCCGTTCACCGCTGACGATGAAGTTGGCATTGGGGTCCTTCAACGGAAGCCACGGGGCGAACAGTGCCGCAGTGAACACGATGCCGAGCCAGATGACGGCAATCCAAAAGCCGATGCCAAGCCGGCGCTTTAAGGCAGCGCCATCAGCGTTTGCATGGATGGTCGCGTCGCTGGTTGACGTACCGTTCGGACCTGCACCACCAGCGGCGGAGAGGCCGGCGGCATCAACCGCCATTTCGGCGCCGTGGATGTTGCCGTCGCTCATGCCGACCTCACTCTCGGATCGATCAGCGAATAGAGCAAATCAACCAGGATGTTGATCACGACGAAGGCCGCGGTGACGATCATCACGATCGCCAGCACGACAGGGAAGTCTTCAGCCAGAATTGCTAAGACGATCGCGCTGCCGAGACCAGGGATGATGAAGATCTGTTCGACGATCAACGAGCCCCCGAGCAGTGCGCCCGTGTTGATGCCGAAGATCGTGACGAAGGAGAACAGCGACGGACGCAGCGCATGCTTGAACAGCACGTTGCGCTTCGAGACGCCCTTCGAACGAGCAGTGAGGATGTAGTCCTCTTGCAAGGTGGTGATCAAGTCAGTGCGGAGGAGCCGCTGATACACCGCCGCCACTGGAAGTGCCAGCGACAACGCTGGCAGCATCAGTTGCCAGACCCGTGTCCAGAACGGGTCAGAAGCGTTGAAGATCAGTGGGAAAATCGACCACTTCAACGAGAACAGGTATTTGAGGATCACCGCCAAACCGAAGTTTGGTATAGCAATGAAGAGGAACGACGTAATGGTCGACACTTTGTCGACCGCCTTGTCTGCACGAGATGCTGCAAAGAGCGCCCAGGGGATGGCAATCATGACCGCCATGCTCTGGGCGATGATGAGCAGCATCAACGTGCGGGGCAGTCGTTCCTTAATCAAGTTACTCACGGGTGGCTGACCGTCTGCGGTGAACTGCACTCCGAAGTCGCCGGTAACGAACGCCGAGGCCCACTTCACGTAACGCACGGGAAGCGGATCGTCGAGGTTGTACTCGGCCTTCGCGGCCTCGATGATCTCAAGGTCTTCAGGCAGGGTGCTGGCCGCAGTGGGCCCCAAAATATTGAAGAGCGGATCGCCCAACAGGTTCATGGCGCCGAATGTCAGCGCACTGACGGCCAGGAGCAGCACAATCGCTGCTCCCAGCCGTTGAAGCCAATATCTCATGGAATCGGTTTCTCAGTGTCTTTCTCGTGAGTCGTACAGGACGTCCGTTGCCGAGTTACTCGGTGAAGTAGATCGAGCTAAACCAGTTGCGACCGTTGGTCACGCACTGTGTCAGCTCGCCTTCGGGCGTGGTCCGTTCGCACATGCCGCGCACGTTCTCGCCAAATGCGTTGTCCCAGGTGCTGTGGATGAAGAAGATATACGTGAAGTCATCGTTGATCTTCTGCTGCAGTTCCTGGTAGAGCGCAACACGAGTTGCCTCGTCCTCGGTGGCCTGCGCCTCGAGGAGGAGTGCGTCACGTGACTCGTCGCAGTACTTCGTCCAGTTCAGCGAAATGAAGCCGATGGTGCGGCACATCAACCAGACGTTGTCTGATGCCGGATCGGTTGCACCGAACTGGCGCCACGTGACCACGTTGTACTGGCCAATGGCTGTCTGCAGGATGTGCTCATCTTGGGGCAGTTCGTCGAATGTGACGTTGAAGCCGGCGTTCTTCCAACCTTCGTCGAGAATTTCAGCGATTCGGGTCTGGACGACGGCCGGGCCACTCCACTGCAGTTCGATGTTGATCTTGCCATCGGTGCAGGTGGTGGTCTCACCGAGGGTGGCGTTGATCTCGCTGCCCTTCTCGGCGCAGTACTCGGCAACCAGTTCGAGGGCGCGCTCGGGGTTGTCACCCTGCTGCACGACGTCGGGGTTGTAGTACTTGCTTTCGGGCACGAAGGACTGATCGGCCGCTCTGCTGATGCCGAGACCGATGAGGTCGCGGTAGTTCTGCAGCGGCGTGGCCTGGGCTAGTGCTTCGCGGGCCCGGATGTCGTCGAACGGCGGAACGGCCGTGTTGATCATGCCGAATGATTCTTCACCGTTCTCATCGATGATGTTCTGGATGCCGTCTTCGTCTTGCAAGTCGCCGACTGACGCGGCGTTTGTGGTCTGCAGTGCGTCGAGTTCACCGTTGAGCAGCAGGTCAGAACGCGTGTCCGGGTCGGTCACCGGGATGAACTCGATGGCATCGAGGTAAACCTCGCCACCCCACCAGTCGTCATTGCGGACAAACTTGGTGGTCGAGTCTTGGGACCGGCTGTCGAACACGAACGGGCCAGTGCCGACGGGGGCCTGGTTGAGGTTCGGATCAACGAGTGCAGCAGCAAGCCAGGCCGGTGATGCGATCATGCCGAGCTGGCCACTCACGGAGCCGGGGAACTGGGCGTTCGGCTCTGACAGATTGTACTGGATGGTCAGATCGTCGATGAGCTCTGTGGCGTTTTCTACCGGGAAGAACGGCTTGACGGCGAGGCCGACCAACGGATCGGCGCGCTGCGTCTCGAAGTTGATCTGCAGCGCCTCAGCGTTCAGTGGCGTGCCGTCGTGGAAGCTGATGCCTTCACGAACCTTGACTGTCCACTGTGAGAAATCGTCGTTCGGAGTGAACGACTCGGCGAGGTACGCCACCCACTGGCCGTCGGGGGTGTATGCAGCAAGCGTGTCGAACACTGCATTGCTCATCATGAGACCAGGCGACGACAGCGACGACGTGGCCGGGTTGATGCCATTCACGTCGGCTTCGAGGCCATAGCGCAATGTGCCACCCGCGACCGGGCCGGAGTCTTCTTCAACGACGTCGCTCTCGTCGATCACAATGGCGGCGTCGGCGGTGTTCGCTGGTGCCTCCGAGGCGTCGGGCTCTTCGGCCGGTTCGGCGTCGGGTGCCTCCGTTGCGTCAGGCGCCTCCGTGGCATCTGGCGTTTCGTCAGGCGTGCTGTCGCTGCTGCCGCCACCGCATGCCGCGGCGACGAGCGAGAAGCTCAGGATGGCTGCGGTGCCCAATTTCTTGGCACTTGCATTCGATCGTTTCCTCATTGGTTTCCCCCAATTTTTGTGTGGTCCAAAAGTCGTGACTGGCGTCACGTGTGCGGACCTTAGACGCAAGATGCACCGCAAGTTCAACACGGAAACAAGAAACTTGTCCCGTGCAACAAGATTGTCCCGTTGCGGGCAACGTCAACGAAACGTTTGATCCGACGGCCCGGTCCGCGACAATGTGTGGGAGTGACTTCTGAGCCCCCTGACGCGAGACCACATTGGCACGTCCCGGCAGCATCGCGGGTTGCGCTCACACACCCCCGGCGCGCCGAAATCCTGGCTCGGCATGGCGCAGCAATCGCATCGTCGATTCCCACGTACATCGATCCTGTGAGCGGTTTCAGCGTCTTCACCGCAGCATTCCTGGAGTCTCGGAAGTACTGCTGCGATAGCGGCTGCCGCCACTGCCCGTACATCGCCGAGTAGCACCAGCTCATTTCTCGCTCGTTCTCCGCTCGTTCTCCCGGGGTTCGCGACGGGGTTCGCGACGGGGTTCGCGACGGGGTTCGCGACGGGGTTCGCCGTAGCCCACGTGCCATGCAAGAGTGGCCACATGGGTACGAAGGATCCGTCAGTGAAGGAACTCCTGCAGGCGCTGCGCGTCGAAGGAGGCAAGGGCTCGGCACGGCTCGATCAGCGCGACGCCGGCGAGACGTTCGGTTGGGACAAGGAGCAGTCGTATCTCGACCTTGCTGACGAGATGGCCGAGCTGATCGAACTCCAGAAACGCCTGTTTGCTGACGGATCGTCGTCGGTACTCGTGGTCCTCCAGGCGATGGATGCAGCGGGCAAAGACAGCACCATTCGCAGCATCTTCAGTGGGTTGAATCCGGCGGGCGTTGACGTGAACCCGTTTGGCGTGCCGACTGATGAGGAACGTGCCCACGATTACCTGTGGCGGATCCATCACCACGCTCCGGCCGACGGCCAGATCGGCGTGTTCAACCGCAGCCACTACGAAGACGTGCTTGTCGTGCGTGTCAAGGGTGTCGCCACCGAGAAGGTGTGGAGGAAGCGTTACGACCACATCGCCAACTTCGAGCAGATGCTTGCCGACGAGGGCACCACCATCATCAAGATCTTCCTCAACGTCTCGCGTGGCGAACAGAAGGAGCGCTTCGAGGAACGCCTCCAACGGCCGGACAAGAACTGGAAGTTCCGTGCGGGCGATCTCGACGACCGGGCACGTTGGCCCGACTACATGGGGGCGTACACCGACGCCCTGGAGAAAACATCTACCGACGATGCGCCGTGGTATGTCGTTCCGGCCGATCGCAAGTGGGCGCGCAACGTCTGTATCGCTCGCATTTTGCGCCACCACCTCGAAGCGATCAATCCGCAGTACCCCGACCCCGAGCCAGGTTTGGACGAGATCGTCATCGACTGAGCCGATCTCCCTTTGCGCTCGCGCCATGTCCGCGCCTTACGCCATGTGAACGCCGGGTGAAGTCCGCGACTGCCATCGCAACATCTGGTTTGAACAGTTTGTAAAGTCTGGAGCATGCCGGTCCTTTTCCCGACCACCGTCGACGAGGCAACAACTGCACTCGCCGCACACCCCGAGTCGATGCTCCTTGCCGGTGGCACCGATGCCATGGTCGGAATCAATGATGGGCACCATCGACCTGGCGCAACGGTGATCTCGGTCAACCGGATCGCCGATTTACGGTCGTGGCGACACGACCCCGATGCCGGCACGCTCACCATCGGTGCAGGCCTGACGTACACGGAACTGATGGACCCGTCCATCGCCGGGCTCGTACCTGCGCTTGCCGAGGCATCACGCACCGTCGGTTCTCCACAGATCCGCAATGCCGGCACCTTGGGAGGCAATCTCGGTACCTCATCGCCAGCTGGTGACGGCCTGCCTGTGCTGTCAGCTTTGAACGCTGTCGTGCACCTCGCTGCCTCCGGCTCAACTCGCGACGTCGACGTGAACGATTTCATGGTTGGCGTCAAGCGCACAGCACTCGAGCCGGGCGAGATCATCACAGGGGTGACCGTTCCGGTGGTCGATGGTTGGCAGGGCTACGCCAAGGTCGGGGTGCGCAATGCCATGGTGATCGCTGTTGCCAGCACCTGCATCGTGGTCGATCGGACCCACCGCACCATCGCAGTTGCGCTCGGTTCCGTCGGACCCACGATCCTTCGATGCCTCGATGCAGAGTTTTTCCTCGCAGAACGACTCGATTGGGATTCTTTGATCGTCTCTGATGCCGACCAAGCCGAGTTCGGTCGCCTCGTTTCGGCAGCCAGCCAACCGATCACCGATCATCGATCGACCGCCGACTACCGACGACACGCCGTGGGCGTACTCGCTCGACGGCTCGCGCGCCGCGCAGGAGCAGCATCATGAACAACGAAATCTTCACCCTCCACGTCAACGGGGAAGCACGGCCCGTGCACGATTCCTGGCTCGGCGAGAACCTCATGGACGTGTTGCGCGATCGCTTAGGCCTCATGGGTGCCAAGGGGGCATGCGAACAGGGCGAATGCGGCTCGTGCAGCGTCCTGGTTGACGGCGACCTGGTCTGTTCGTGTCTCGTCATGGCCGCGAGCGCTGTCGGCCAACAGATCGTCACGGTTGAAGGAGTCGCGCCGGTCGGAACTCCCAGTGACGTGCAGCAGGCGTTCGTCGACTTTGGAGCAGTGCAGTGCGGCTTCTGCACGCCGGGCTTGATCATGGCTGTGCACGACCTCCTCGAACGCTCACCCGATCCCGGTGACACAGAAATCCGCGAAGAGTTGGCCGGCAACATCTGCCGATGTACTGGCTACGGCCGGATCATCGATGCGGTCCAACAGGTTGCCGTTGCTCGTCGAACCGATCGGAGCGGCGCATGAGCATCATCGACCGCCCCACATCGACCGGGCCGCGCCACGGCGCCCTAGGCACGTCCCCAACGCGGCCCGACGGCATTGCAAAAGTGCAAGGGACCTTTGAGTTCTCCTCAGACATCTCCGCTGACGGGTGCCTGTTTGGCGCAACTCTGCGCTCGCCTCATCCGCACGCACGCATCGTCTCCATCGACCTGTCAGCTGCGTGGAAGATCGACGGCGTCCAGGCGATTGTCACTGCCGAGGACGTCCCTGGCAAGCTCACGTACGGGCTGATTTCGCAAGACCAACCCGTCTTTGCGAACGATGTCGTCCGCTACGTCGGCGAGCCCATCGCAGCGCTCGCTGCCGACGATCCAGAAGTGGCGCGTCGGGCACTCGACGCCATTGAGGTGACGTACGAACTCCTTCCGCCGCTGCTCGATCCAGAGTTGGCAATCAGCGGCGAGTTCGACCCGATCCACCCTGACGGCAACGTGATCCGCCATCAGCGAATCGTCCACGGCGACATTGACGCAACCGGTGCAATCGTGGTCGAAGGGACCTACGAGATCGGCATGCAAGACCAGGCGTTTCTCGGTCTCGAAGCAGCCTTGGCGATTCCCGATCCTGGCGGCAAGGGTATCGAAATGCACGTCGCAACTCAGTGGCTGCACGAAGATCGCCAGCAGATCGCGGCGTGCCTCGGATTCAAAGAAGACGATGTCCGGCTCGTGCTCGGTGGTGTCGGGGGAGCGTTCGGTGCTCGCGAAGACATCAGCCTGCAGGTGCACTGCAGCCTGCTTGCACTCCGCCTTGGCCGGCCTGTTCGCATGGCGTACAGCCGCGCTGAAAGTTTCCTCGGCCATGTCCATCGGCATCCGGCAACAATCTGGATGCGGCACCATGCCAATACTGACGGATCGATTGTGAAAATCGAGTCGAGGATGGTCTTCGACGGCGGCGCCTACGCCTCCACGTCGTCCGCTGTACTCATCAACGCGATCACCCTGGCGCAGGGGCCGTATCGCTGTGCGAATGC
>JBLIMF010000055.1:0-15101 GCA_047638615.1 Gammaproteobacteria bacterium | reverse complement strand
TGTCCGCTGCGGCCTTCAGTGCCAGCGCTTCGGAAGGCGGTAAGTACGTCATCAGGATCTCTTCAATGACGCGAGGGTTTTGGCCACCCTGGATCGACAAAACACCTTCCATCACCATCTCGCGACCCGCAACTTCCTGCGCTGACATTCGCTTCATCTTGTTGGCCAGCGGCAACATCACCCCATTGGCCAGGAAGACTCCCCAGAACGTCGCGACGAATGCCGCAGAGATCCCGGTACCAAGCAATTCTGGCTCGTCGAGGTGGCTGAGCGTGGCGATCAAACCCATGACCGCACCGATGATTCCGAATGTCGGTGCGAAGATGCCGTAGGTCATACACCAGTCGGCGCCAACCTTATGGCGGGCCTTCATTGTGCGGATGTCTGTGCGCATCACGTCCGCCACCGTCTCCGGATCGTTCCCGTCGATCGCAAGTTGCAAGGCCTTCTTCATGAACAGATCGTCAAGTTGGGCAACGTCGGATTCCAACGAAAGGATCCCGTCGTGGCGTGCACGGGTTGCGTAGTCGACGAGGCGCTCAAGGCTCTCCGCTGGCGATGGCAGCGGCTTGGGCAGAACCGCCCGCATGATCGCCCTCGCAACCCCGGTCGTTGCCTTCATCTCGAAGCTCGCCATGGTTGCACCCATCGCACCGACGATCACGATGAACAGCGCCGGCACGTTCGTGATCAGCACGATCGGGCTCACACCTTTAAATAGGCCCCCGACAACCGTTCCGAAGAGAGCGACCAGGAGCCCAATCAGGGTTGCCTTCATCCTTGCGTACCGTCGACATTGGTCGATGCCGAACCGTTCTGTTCGCGTGTACCTAATTCGAGGTCGGCCCGTCGCTGACCCGACGGCACCGACGCGCCAAGATCCTGCATTTGGAATCCGGCCGCAAGCACACTGGCGCGGAAGAACACGATGCGTTCGATGATTTCGGCAGCCGATTCGGACACGACATATTCGTTGCCGTTCGTCAGGCGCACGACGGTGTCGACATGGCTGTCGATACGTTCGAACAGGTCTGGGTTCAACAGGAACGTTTCGTGTTGACCGAGGCGTGTGAGGTGGATCACGGGCTCTCTCGTGTTCGTCGAGGGGTTGGCAGAATATGCACCAAGTACACGGTCCGGTTTCGGGCGAAATGCGCCCGATGGTGCAATCGACAGTGAACCTCCCTGCGGTATTGCACGACTGCCGGACGATCCATCAACGTGACCGAACATGACGAGCTTTCTCGACGTCTCTGGCTACTCCGAGAACAACTGGAACAACTCGTTTGCGCGCTCGACATTCAACAACTCGTCTTGAGCAACAATCGCCTTCGCTGGCTACGGATCGTGTCCGAAAACGTTGAGCGTCTCGTCAACGAAATCCGCAGCTCCGAGGCAGAACGCGTTGCCTTATCGCGCAGTGTCGCGAGGTCGTTCGGCCTCGCCGACGACGCAACACTCCTGGAACTCACGCATGCCACCGGCGAACCGAACGCTGCGATCTGGCGACGCCATCGCGTGCACCTCATCTCGTTGCATGCCGAGATCGATTCGATTGCGTCGTCCAATCGTGAACTCGGCTCCCAATGGGCCGCTGCGACAAATGATGCGCTCGTTTCACTCGGCGGCGACGCTGCAGACACGTACGACCCGAGCGGCGGACCAGACCCACTCACCCCCACATCGCGCCGATTCGATAGGACTGCCTGACATGCCGAACATCTCGGGGCTCTACACCGCCTTATCGGGGATGAATGCCCAACGACGCGTTCTCGACGTCACGGCACACAACGTCGCGAACCAAGCCACCGAGGGATACCACCGCCAGCGTGTCGATCTTCGAGCCGTCGGCGTCAGCGACGTCGCAACGGTGTTCGCCGGCCAGGACATCCGGGTCGGCGGTGTCGACGCAACGGCTGTCACCCGGATGATCGACAACCTCGCCGAGGATCGGGCGCTCCGCCAAACCGCAACGTACGGCGGAACACAAACGATGCGGGCAAATCTCGATCAGATAGAGATGACGTTCCCCGAACCATCGGAGAACGGCATTGCCGCACAACTCGACGAGTTGTGGGCCAGCTGGTCAGATCTGTCGTCCGCTCCCGATAGTCCGGTGGTCCGTTCGCAACTTCTGGACCGAGCCCGCGGCGTGATAGACGCGCTCGGACGTGCGTCGGCCGATCTCAACGGCGTCAGCGACAGCGCGGCCCGGCAGGTGCCCAGCATGGCCAACGAGGTCAACAATCTTGCGGGCCGGATCGCAGAACTCAATCAGGCGATCGTCGGCAGTGGCAACAACGCCAACGGCCTTCTCGACCAACGGGACCTCCTCGTCAAGGAGCTCGCCGGTCTCACCGGCGCGGTCTCTCGACGAGCCGCCAATGGAGCAGTCGATGTCACAATCAACGGCCGGGCCATCGTCAGTGGGCCACGGGCGGAACCCGTCGACGGCTCGACAGGTATGTTCATCTGGGCTGCCGACGGGACAACCGTTTCAGCGCCCCCAAGCCAGATGGCTGCGCTGGCCAAGACAATCAACGACGTGGTGCCGCGTTACCGAGCAGCGCTCGACGATGTGGCCGCCACGCTCGTCACGCAGGTGAATTCACTCCACACAACCGGTTACGACCTGTTCGGCGAGACCGGTCTCAACTTCTTCGATCCCACCAAACTCACCGCGCAGTCGATCTCGTTGTCCAGCGACGTTGACGGCCAGCCCGAAAAGGTCGCAGCGGGCGCCCCAGTCTTTCCGGGGCCGGTTGCTCCTGGCTTGTTTGACGGTGACCTAGCGCGCCAACTAGCAACGCTGGCCGATGGCGCCGGTGGCGCTGGCATGAAGTACCAGTCGATGGTCGCCGCGCTCGGCTCCGAAGCTCGGACCGCAACGCAGCGCGACGTGGTCCAAAGCGAGATGACACTTACCGCCAACATCCGGGCCGATTCAGTAGGCGGCGTAAGCATCGACGAGGAAATGGCGAATTTGATGTCGGCGCAACGTGCCTACGCGGCGTCGGCCCGAGTGCTCACGTCCGTCGACGAAATGCTCGGCGTACTTATGCGCACCGGGGCCGGGCGATGAACGACATGATCCAGAGAGAAAGCGACTAGGTAGTGCGAATCACAAACTCGATGGTCCTGCAGTCAACACTGCACAACCTCAACTCGTCCTTGTCGCGCCTGCAGCACAGCCAGCAAGACATGTCGACCGGCAGATCCCTTCGAAAAATGTCCGACGACCCGACCCGTGGGATCTCGGCAATGACAACGCGCAACGAGTTGCGGCGTTCCGAACAACGTTCGCGCACCGCCGATCACACACAGTCGGTATTGGCGGTTGCAGACAACGCCCTCGTATCGAGCCTGGATATTCTAGCGCGAGCCAAAGAGCTGACAGTTCGAGCGTCGAATACCGGGTTGTTGGATGCAACAGCCCGCGACGTCATCGGAAGTGAACTCTCGAGCATCCGCGAAGAATTGATCGCCGTGGCCAACACAAAACACCTCAACCGACCCATCTTCAACGGGACGGCCGCTGGGGCCGCCTACGACACCAGCTCGGGCGCATATCTCGGCAATGCCGCAATCGTCGTTCGCGATGTCGGGCCCGGCACAACGGTCACAGCCAACATGACCGGCGAGCAGATCTTTGGCGCTCAAACTGGCTTGAGCGGTGACTTGTTCGCTGTTCTGGATCGGCTGACGACGGCCGTTGCTTCGGGCGACAGCGCCGCCATTGCAATCGAGCACACGAACCTCGATGCCGCAACCACCCGTGTCGGGTCCGCTGCAGCCGAAATAGGTACCCGTGCCGCCCGTCTCGACGGCATCAGATCTCGATCAGCCGCAGACGAGTTGGGGCTGCGCGACAGGTTGTCGGGGCTTGAAGACATCGATCTGGCAGAGGCGATCCTCGCCACGCAGACCCACGAAAACGCCTACACCGCAGCGCTTCAAGCAGCCGCACGGGTCATCCCGCCGTCATTGGTCGATTACTTGCGCTGACTCGCTCGCCTCGTCCGCCGACCACGACGGTCAACGGCTGTGTTCAGCCGTCTTTCCCGCCAATGACCTGCGGTTCATCCAACCCTCGAGCTATCTGCTTGGATAGACAACTGGCACCCAAAAAGTGCGCTTGCGAGCGCTGGGAAGCTGCTCGACATCGCGGCGCCGTTCACAAGCAATGGCGGTGTCGATCGGGTTCAGGGTGTCAGGCTGGTCGGCCTTGAGAAAGAATCGCGTTCACGATCCCGGACAACACCCAGATAAACAGCCCCGCGACGGCCGCATCGATGAGCGCCCCCTCGGAGCCGTAGCCATTCATCGCCGCCGCCCAGAGTTGACGGCCTGCGACAAAGAACACAAACAGCACCGTGAGAGCCATGCGATACGGGGCGATTGGACCCCTTCGGTTCGGTCGTTTGACAATAATCCTGAACTCAGGAGCATCTCGTTTGGCAATGGACTCAGGCATTGCGGCCATCAACATCCGCCGTCAACTTAAAAGCCATGCCGTCCGGCATGGTCACCGCCACGCTGACACGCGTGACATGTTCGAAGCATCTCTCGGTGGCCATCAAAATGTCGGCCACTCGTGAGGCCATTGAATCTGCAGGCGCCAGCGCAACGACAACTACATCGGCTCCTGCGATAGGAACAGCAACACCCACTTGACGCAAAAGTTCGTCCAGATCGTGCAGGTCGGACGTTGCTGTCACCACCGGCACCGTCTGGCTTGGCGTGGGAGCTTCGTTCCCCAAATCTTGGCCAACCTCGCGTTCGGCCTCCCGCATGCGAGTTCGCGCGGCGTCTTTCCTGGCGAGCTCACCATTCGACACCGTCCGCTCAAGAGGGGCCGGCCACACGATGGTTTTGAGTCCCTGGATCGCGTTTGCTTCCGCAGCGATCCGTCGGCGTTGCACATCGGCAGCATGCTCGATGGCCGCAGCTCGTTCCGCTGCCGAATCCTGTTCGATAGTCTTCCGCTCGGTATCGGCGGCAGGTTCCACAGTTGGCCAATTCTGGGCACGAGACTCACGATCGGCGGCCGGCGCCTCGATGGATTGCGTGTGCCGTTCGCCCTCCAGTTGATGGAGTCGCTCTACGGCGTTGATCTGTTCCGTACGCCGCTCTAACACGTCAGCTACCGACGCCGACAATGGACCATCGATCGGGCTGTCCCGCCAATTTCCATCCGGCGAGCTGCCTGGAAGGACGCTTGCCGCACCACCGTTTTCAACCGCCAAATGTTCAGCGAAAGAACCGAGGGCCCGAGCCGGTGACCGCGTCGGCGAATACTCGCTGTCGGCCTTCGCGCTCTCTCGGCGACCGGAATCATCGTCGAGATCGTCAGGCTCGGCAACCACCGAAATTTCGACGCCGAGATCTGTAGCGAAGAATCCACCCAAGCCTCCCCGTCGAATACGATTTGCCTCGATCACGCGCAACTTTTGGCCGAGTTCATCAGCGGCCGCGGTCAAAGCTTCATCGTAGGTCGATCCCCGAAATCTTCGGGCTGGACCCTCATGGTCGGATGAGGCAGCAGGCGCCTCAACGGTCTCGGTCAATTCAGGAAACGGATGCAAATCGGTCATTATTGTTGTCCTCTCGTTCAGTAAAGTTCGGGGTGTGACTGTCGATATTGGCAATCATCTCGACCTGCAGGTGCTCGCCGATTTCGTGGTACGAGATGACGTTCACTCCTGGAGCTGCCTGGCGCACAAGTCGTCCGAGAGCAGGACGCAACGCAGGCGCACATGCCAACACTGCGGGTAAACCACGACCGGCTGCCAGTGTCATCACCCGGTCAAGTTCATCAACAAGGTGAGCGTGGACCTCTGGGCCGAGTTGGAGGACGGCACCCGCTTCGCTGATCTCGAATCCGGCTGCAAGCTGCGACTCAACCGCCGGCGAAATCGTGATGACCGGCAAAACACCTTTTGAGGAGTACGCCGCTGTGATGGCCGGCCCCAACGCGGTCCGCGCAGCTTCCACGAGTGAATCTGGCACTCGACCCGTTCGCGCACGATCCCCGATGGCTTCAAGGATTCGAACGAGGTCGCGAATGGCGATTCCATCGTCGAGTAGCGCGGCCAATACAGCCTGTACTTCTGCAGGAGACACACTGTTTGCCGAGAGGTCGTCGATCACTGCCGGGTCGGAGCTGGCCACGCCGTCCATCAAGCCCTTGACGTCGGTGCGAGAGAGCAGCTTGCCGGCGCGACGGCGGACCACTTCGGCGAGATGGGTCACGACAAGTGCGGAACGATCGACAACCGTGTGGCCAGCAACATCGGCTTCGGCGCGGAACTCAATCGGTACCCAACGCGCCGGTAGCCCGAACACGGGCTCACGAATATCGTCGCCAGGGAGGTGGCCAAGCTCGTCGCCAATGATCAGGACGCGCCCGGGAGGTGCTTCGCCGCGGCCAATCTCCACGCCGTGGACACGCAGTACGTAGGTATGTGCCGGGAGTGCCGAATCGTCGCGGGTACGGATCGCCGGCATCACAAAGCCCAGTTCGCCGGCAATTTTGCGGCGTAGCGCTCCAACCCGATCAAGTAGATCTCCACCGTTCGATCCGTCAACGAGTTCAATCATGTCGTACGCGAGGTCAAGCTCAAGCGGTTCGACACGAGCATCGATGGCGAGTTGCTGTGCCGACGGTGGCGCGACCTCGGTGTCCGCCTCGATCTCGAGGTCGGTGACGTCTGGTTCGGCAGTACACAGGCGATGGCCGATGACAATCAGGCCGACGCCGCACAGGATGAACGGGAATTTCGGGAGGCCGGGAACGAGCATCATCATCAGAACGACGACACCACCGGAACGAATCGATGGGCCCTGCCGAGCGAACTGGCCGAAGACATCGGACCCCAGGTCGGTCTCTCCGGTGGCCCGGGTGACGATCAGGCCCGATGAAATGGAAACCAAGAGTGCGGGGATCTGTGCGACAAGTCCGTCGCCAACTGTCAGCAGGCTGTACGTGTTGATGGCATCGCCAATGTCCATCCCGCGCTGCAAAACACCGATCGCCAGCCCGCCAATCAGGTTGACCATCGTGATCACGAGGCCAGCGATGGCATCACCCTTCACAAACTTCGACGCGCCGTCCATCGCACCGTAGAAGTCGGCCTCGTCAGCGACGTCCTTGCGACGACGCTTCGCTTCTTCGTCACTGAGAATTCCGGCGTTCAAGTCGGCATCGATGGCCATCTGCTTGCCAGGCATCGCGTCGAGCGTGAAGCGGGCACCGACTTCAGCCACGCGGCCAGAACCGCTGGAGATGACGACGAACTGCACCAGGGTGATGATGAGGAAAATGACGAAGCCGACAATGATGTTGCTGCCGACGACGAACGACCCGAACGTCTTGATCACGTTTCCAGCCTCGCCAGTCGACAGGACTGCTCGTGACGTCGACACGTTGAGCCCAATCCGGACGAGTGTCACGACCAAAAGCAACGATGGAAACGACGAGAAGTCCAGCACTCGTGTCACATTCGTCGACACGAGGAGAATGAGCACGGCGACTGAGATGTTTGCAACGATGAGAAGGTCGAGGAGGCTTGACGGCAACGGCAAAATCATCACTGTCACAACAAGCACGATCACCGCTGGAAATACGGCCTGGCCCAACTTCGAGGTCTTCATGCACGCTCTGTTCTGATCGGTTGATCCTGTGAGTCCGAAATTCACCTGACACACTCGACGGCGCAAGCAGGAGAACTCCGGACCATCTCGACTGTCCGGAAAACTCACTCGCTGTCGTGCAGGCACGTACGAAGCAATGTTCCAGAGGGTCACCAGGAGGTTTACGATGCAAGTGAAGACGACAAGGTTCGGCACAATCGACGTCGCCGACGAAGAGATCGTGCGGTTCACCGACGGTCTGCCCGGCTTTCGAGGGGCCCGATCGATGGTCCTCATCGGTGCCGGACACCTGGCCGGTACCGAGTCCGTCGACGGACAACACTCCTTGTTCTGGTTGCAAGACGTGGCAGACCCTGATTTGGCCTTCCTGACCACCGTTCCATGGATCGCCTACCCCGACTACGACTTTGAGATCGACCCGTCCGACGTGCACGGAGCGGCACAGGAGGATCTCTCGGTTCTCGCAATGGTGACAGTTCGCCGCGAAGATGACACGGTGCGACTCACCACCAATCTCCTTGCGCCCATCGTGATCGACGCGAAAACTCGAGTGGGACAACAGCTGATTCTGCAGGATTCTGACTGGCCGATCCACGCTCCGCTGGCTGACGCGTTGCCATCAGGTAGATCCTGATGCTGATTCTTTCCCGACGAACCGGCGAGAGCATCGTGATTGGCGACGACGTCGTCATTACCATCGTCGAAGCAGGTCGTGATCAGGTCCGAGTCGGCATCGAGGCGCCGCGTAGCGTGTCAGTTCACCGCCAAGAGGTGTACGCCGAAATCACCCGTGAGAACGAAGCTGCTCGTTCCACCGACGCCACCGGGCTACTCACCACCAATCACCCGACCGCCACAGCGCCGCTCCCCAAACGCCCTCCTCGCAACTGAACTTGCCGCGCCCGTCGCGCGCCTTCAGCGACATTCCTCTCTCTACTTTTAGCTCCGGCGACGTTTTCTGGGAATCGCGGCGAGCTGCTCTTCTGGGACTGAGGAGGCCCGTGGGAGGTCATAGTGCCGGTTGGCTGACATCAGGCGATCAAGCTGACGCACGAACACAAGCACCTTTGCCACCGCTTCGTACAGCGTGGCCGGAACTTCGTCGCCAACATCACATGCTCGCCACAGCGCGCGGGCCAACGGCTTGGCCTCGACGATTGGTATCTCTGCATCCTTGGCACGTTCACGGATCCGCTCGGCGAGCGATCCAGCACCTGATGCCAAGATGCGGGGAGCACCGCCACGTGCGACGTCGTAGCGCAACGCCACTGCGATGTGGGTGGGATTGGTGATCACGACGTCGGCAAGACCCATGTCGGCGATCATTCGATTGCGGGCCATCGAACGTTGCATTGCTCGCATTCGCGCCTTGACCGAGCCATCGCCCTCAGCCTGTTTGTGCTCGTCGCGCACCTCCTGTTTGGTCATGCGCATGTCTCGGATGTTCTGGTAACGCTGATAGCCGTAGTCGGCGAGTGACAGCAGAAACACCGTCCAGGTGATCGCCCGAACGAGTCCAAGCGCGCTCGCACCAGCGGCAGGCAGCGCATCGGAAAACCCCAGCCGACCACGACCGGCCAACGTCTCCACGAGCTCCACCACCCGAGGCCACCCAATCGCGAACACGATCATCATCTTCAGCAGCTGTTTACCGGTCTCCCACGCCGAGCGAACCGAGAACAACCGTTGAATACCCTGCTTCGGGCTGACCCGTTTGAAGTCAGGCTTGAGGGCCTTGCCCGACAGTATTAGCCCCGTCTGGGCAAGCGACGTAACGACGGAGACCAGCATCACGACCAGCATCATCGGGGCGGCTGCAAGGAAGCCATCGCGCAGGCCCACCCCAACGAGCCGAACCGTCGCGTCAGGTTCAGGAACCGTTGTCATGGCCCGAACATCGTTGAGCGAACCATTGAAGACGTCGGCCATTCGCCCGACCGTCATTGGGATCAGGTACAGGCCAACGAGCAGACTCGTCCACGCCGTCAGGTCCTGTGACTTTGCGACTTGGCCCTTCTGACGGCTGTCGCGTTTCTTCTTCGCTGTTGCCGGTTCGGTCTTGTCACTCTTTGGCATCGCATCACCCCCCGAACGCTCGCCCGCCGGAGCGAATGGCCTTGCCAATCAGCGATTCAACCGTTTCAGGAAGCAGCACGAGCGTCAGGCCAAGCAGCATCAGGGCAACCACAGTCTTGGCAGCAAAGCCGAGCACCAGAATGTTCAGTTGGGGTGCCGCCTTGCCGAGGAGTCCAAGCGCAACTTCGGTACAGAACAGTGCAGCAAGAACGGGAAGGCCGATCTCGACCGCAGCGATAGTAAACGTGGCCAGCATGTTCAGTAATTCATGGCTGAGCACCTGGAGATCGATCTGACCGAGCGGTACGGCTTCAACAGATCGGAGGTATCCCTGCACGACGAGCACGTGTCCGTTGATCGCGAAGAGCAACGCAATCGCCAACAACTGATGCAAACGGGCGATCGGAGCAGCAGATGCGCCCGACAGCGGGTCGAGGACAGCGCCGAGCGAAAATCCGACTTGTAGGTCGATTAAATCGCCGGCCGACTGCACCGCCGAGAACAATAGAAACACCGAAAAACCGAG
This sequence comes from Gammaproteobacteria bacterium, assembly GCA_047638615.1. Classification (GTDB taxonomy): domain Bacteria; phylum Actinomycetota; class Acidimicrobiia; order Acidimicrobiales; family Ilumatobacteraceae; genus Ilumatobacter_A. Next base: position 4,846 of record JBLIMF010000055.1, on the reverse strand, counting down.
CGCCAGGCCTGCCAAGACCTGAGCAAGCAGACTCAAGATAAACGGACCGACCTCCAGACTCACCGGTGTCGCCTCGCCGATCGTGCCTGCAATCGCAAATGAGATCGCTGTCGCCAACCCGACGCGCACCCGCTTCGGGACTGACGGCGAGTTGAACGGCGGGCAGATGGAAATCCAAGCGGTCGTCCGAGCGAGGGCCATCACGAACCCAACCAATTGTGTGATGGGGATCGACACTTCCATGGAGCGACTGGGTCAGCCCTGCATCAACTCTGGGGCGCGCTCGATCAGGGCGTGGCTGAACGCGACAAGCTCATCAAGCATCCACGGCCCAGCGATCGCGATAACCAGTGCCGCCGCCATCAGCTTGGGAACAAACGACAGCGTCGGCTCTTGAAGTTGGGTCACCGACTGAAAGAGCCCGACGATCAGGCCGAGCGCGAGCACGACAAGCAGAAATGGCGCGGCAACTTTGGCGGTGACGATGAGTGCCTGGGTGGCGATGTCGATCGCGTCTTGAGTGGTCATTCCAAAGCTTTCTATTGATACGACGCCAACAAGGTGCCGACAATCAGGGTCCAGCCATCCAAGAGAATAAAGAGCAAGAGCTTGAGCGGGAGGGACACGAATGTGGGTGGCAGCATCATCATCCCGAGCGAGGTCAGGACCGCGGAAACCACGATGTCGATAACCATGAAAGGAACGAAGATGATGAACCCCATGATGAAGGCCGACTTCAATTCCGACAGAACGAACGCCGGTATCAGCGCTGTGAGTGGCACCTCGTCGCGGACGACAGGTGTTTCAGTCCCTGATGCGTCGAGGAACATCTCTAACTCGGCCTCGCGTGTCGACCGAAGCATAAATTCGCGCAACGGGACGGTTGCGGCATCGGCTGCCTCGGTGAAGGACACCTCTTCGTTCATCAACGGTTGCAGCGCTACATCGTTCATGTCCGACAGCGTCGGACTCATGATGAACAGGCTCAAGAAAATACTCAACCCGACGATTACCTGCTGTGGTGGCAGCTGAGGGATACCGAGTGCGTTTCGTGTCAACGACATCACAATCACGATGCGTGTAAACGACGTCGTGAGAATCAGCAGACTCGGAGCAATTGACAGCACCGATAACAGCAAGATAATGACGACTGCGTTCGACGAGTCCCCGGTGACGTCGGGAAGCGCCAAACCGATCGTTGCATTCTGCGAGTCGTCGCCTGACTGGAGATCGGGAAACGACGGGAGCTCGATTCCTGTTCCCGACCCGGGGTCCGGCTCGAAGGAGAAATCTTCCATCGGAACGTTTGGGATCGAAGGAATTTCAGGAATCGAGATTGGTTCCGGTGTGGATGCGTGTGCTGTCTCACCGAGTACGAAGACACACAACACGAAGAAGATGCCGGCAACGACCCGACCTCCGCCGACCCGCCCGCGTGTTGACATACCGTGCTGGTTAGCCACGCCGTGAGGTCGCTTCACGGAGTGCCTCGATGAACGTTGGGCGACGGCCGACGATCGAGTCGACCGTGCTCTGCGGCCCCAGTGGACCGTTTGATTCCGACGCCGCACCGCGTGCCCGGACACGCGGCTCTGCTGCTGCGCGCAGTTCATCCCAATGTGCTGCGTCGACTTGCTGCAATACCGTGGTCGGTGCCTGCTCGGAGACTCCGACGAGAAGCACGCTGTCGCCAAAACGCAACGCGATCGCCATCGACCCACGCGAAAGTCCGACCCGACCCACCACTTCGATCGGCAGTGTTGCCGAACGCCCAGCGAAGCGGCTCCTGCCCGGCCGAGCCAATGACGCTCCCCCGCGTGCCCGCCGTCGGGCGGCAACGTAGCCGACACCGATGATCGCCATCACGACTGTGAGGGACACCGCCACACGAACGATCAATTCGGTCAGGCCAGAGTCGGTCATCAGGAAGAGGTTCCCGCCGCGACGATCTCGGTGATCCGAATACCGAACTCCTCATCAATGACCACGATTTCACCGCAGGCGACCCGGCGGCCGTTGACGAGCACGTCGATCGGTGTACCGGCCATTCGGTTGATCTCTACGACCATGCCAGGTTGCAGAGCTAGCAGCTCACGGATCGGCATCGTCGTCCGTCCGAGCTCGACAGTCACTTCCATGTCGACGTCGTGGAGCAGGCTCAGCGATCCCATCGCCGATGCGGAACCATTCGGGCTGTTGACCGGGAGCGAGGTCGGCTCGAAAGGGTCCGGCGTAAGTAACCCTGTATCGCTGACGGGCCGGTCACCCAAAGGTTGACCAACCACTTCGGTATTTATCATGTTGTGGAATCTTTCCCTGGAGCGGTCTCAGTCATCACCGTTTCCGGGATGAACTCGACCGTTCAGCGATTCCACAAACTGTCAAGTCGGTCGGTTGCGGATGATTTGCAACCTCGCTAGGCGGCGCGCGCGCGCAGGGTCCACGCCGTCGACCACCTGCACAGCGAAATGCCGGTTGATCCGACCAATCTTGACCTCGTGGACGGCAACGCCATCGACCTCGAGCGTCAACGGCATCTCGACGGGGTGGTTCAGCATCAGCGTGTCGCCAACGTTCAGAGAGACGACCTGCTGGGTCGACGCGAGCGCCGGCCGAAACATCGCTGTGGCGCTCACAACAGCCGCGACGAGGTGATCGTGGAGCCGGGCGCGCTCCTGGGCCAGCTTGTCGGCGCTGAGCGCTCCCAATTGAGCGATTGCCGACGACGCTTCGAGATGCGGCTGGAGTGTGCTGAAAGGGATACAGAGCGTCATAACGTCGGACACATCCTCAATCCGAAGATCGAAAGAGATCACGACCACCACGTCAGTCGGCGCCACGAGCTGGGCAAACTGCGGGTTGGACTCCAGCCTGACGACACGAGGGCCGAGTAACACGACCGGTGCGAACGCAGTTTCGATAACCGGCAAGCTCAATTCCACGATGTTTCGCATCAGGGCCATCTCGAGCTCGGTCATGGCGCGCTTTGGCTGGTTCGGACCGCCAGTGCCACCAAGCATCAGCTCGGTGGCGATATAGGCCACCGACAACGGAATCTGCAGGAGCGCATGGCCTTCGAGTCGTTCCATTGCCAACGTCGTCAGTAACGCCGGGTTGGGCACGTTGTTGATGTACTCGTTGTACGGCAACTGAGAAATGTCCTTGATCGACACCTGGGTCACCACACGCAACGTTGAGGCGAGCGTGGTCGTGAGTCCTCGTGCAAGGGTTTCCTGGACGATCTGCAACGTCCGAATGTGCTCGCGAGACATCGTCGACGGGTGGCGGAAGTTGAACGGACGCGGTTCTCCCCGCGTTCGTCCGAGCCTTTTCTGGCCCGCCTCGTCCGGCCGCCGAGGCTCCATCGGCGGCACAGCGACATTCGATGTGTCGATTGCAGTGGTCATGGTTTGCTCAACGTTTCAGGTTGACGACTTCCTGGAGGATCTCGTCGGACGTCGTGATCACTCGTGCATTGCCCTGGAATCCACGTTGAGCAACGATCAGCCGCGTGAACTCCTCAGCGAGGTCGACGTTAGACATCTCGAGGGTGCCAGCCGACATCAGTCCACGTCCTCCACCACCCGCTATCCCGATCTGGGCAAGCCCAGAGTTCGCGGTCTGTCGCCACGAGCCGGCAATTCGTTCCAACCCACCCGGGTTCGTGAACACCGCCGTCGCGACCTGCCCGATTTCTCGGTTGAGGCCGTTGGAGTAGTTGCCGACAATCACGCCGTCCTGGCCCACGTTGAAGCCCTGCAGGGTGCCAGCCGGGCTACCGTTCTGTTCGGTGATCCCCGCGCTTGCCTGGCCGGCGTACTGCGTGAGGCGACCGGATTCAGCGGCCTCGCCAAGAACGATCGTCATTGCGCTCGGCATCCCAGCAATCAAGCCCCCGGCAATATTGATGTTGCGACCTGCCGGACCGACGAGTTCGCCGCTGCCGTCGAATGTCAACACGTTGTCCGTCAGCGCAACGTCCAAGGCTGGGTCGCCCGCAGAGCCAGCCACCGTCCATTCGTCAGCTGCAGTCTTCGTGAAGGTCAGATTGAGCGGTGTCGCACCGCCCTGGGAATCGAATGCAGTGACTGACATCGCCACGGCGTCGCCGATCGCGGCGTCAGCGGTGATGTTGCCGCCGAGGGAAACCGATGATGTCTGCGCCGGCGGCAGAATATCGCCGACACGAATTTGAACTGCTTGAATCGCAGCGTTCGTGTCGACCACGCCGGAGGCATCGGCGCGCCACCCTTGCACGACGGCACCGTCGGGCGTGGTCAGGTTGCCGGTGGCATCGAGGTTGAATGCGCCCGCACGGGTGTAAAGATTCTCAGCACCATTGTTGACGACGAAGAAGCCGTCACCCTGGATAGCGAAGTCGGTCGGTCGGCTCGTTCGTTGGATTGCTCCCTGCGCGAACGACTGAACCGTGCCGGCAAGTCTCGAACCGAGACCGATCTGTGCCGGGTTCGTCCCAGCAATCTGTCCACCAGGGGCGGCGGCACCCTTGAGTGTCTGAGTCAGAACATCGGAAAAGACTGTCGAAGAGCCCTTAAATCCAATGGTCGACACATTGGCGATGTCATTACCGACGACGTCGAGCATGGCTTGGTGATTGCGAAGACCGGACAGAGCGCTGGACATTGAACGGATCATGAGTGGATGCCTCCATGAGTGGGTGTGGATGAGGAACGGCATCCGTGCCGAAATCGCCGAGAGTGGCGAACACTCGGATCCGTCCGGGTGTCGTGAGAACAGTCCGGCGCATGCGCGGATGCGCCGGTTGGTCGACAGAGATCCACCGGTCGTTCAGGCAGTGACCACCGCCGGGTCAGGAGAAAGAGTG
>JBLIMF010000054.1:0-15215 GCA_047638615.1 Gammaproteobacteria bacterium | reverse complement strand
GTGATCGCGCACGACGTCACCACCGCACGAAACAAAACGGCGCGGCTCCACCATCGGGCCACTCACGACCCGCTGACGGGCCTCGCCAATCGCCGCCAGGTGATGTCAGTCTTGCGTGAAGCCGTTTCTGCGCAACGCGGCAAACCAGGTCACGTGGCCGCGCTCTTCATCGACCTCGATCGTCTCAAGTACGTCAATGACGCGCTGGGACACCAGATCGGTGACCGGCTCCTCATGTCGACGGCCTCACGGCTTGCCGAAGCTGTCCGGCCAAACGATCACGTTGCCCGGATTGGCGGCGATGAGTTCCTCGTCGTCTGCAGCCAGATGCCCGACGCCGCGACCGCGCTCGACCTCGCTGAACGAGTGCGCAGCGCACTCGGCGGGAAACTCCGGGTCAAGCAGCTCGATCTCGAATTCTCTGTGAGCCTTGGAATAGCGCTGTCCGACAACGACGTGCTCCAACAGAGCGACGACGATGCTGCCTCGTTACTGATCAACAATTCCGACACGGCGATGTACGAGGCAAAGCGCACAGGTCGCGGCCGGTCGGTGCTGTTCACCTCGCAGATGCGTTCGGCAGCTCGCGAGCGAACCGAACTCGCCATGGCGTTGGCGCACGCGATCGCTGGCAACGAGCTCTCCGTCGAGTACCAGCCGGTTTTCTCGGCGGTCACCCAAATCGCCACGGGAGCTGAGGCACTCGTGCGCTGGCAGCACCCGACGCGAGGCCAGATCGATCCTGCGACATTTGTGGCAGTTGCTGAAGAATCCGGGTCCATCGGAAGGCTCGGTGACTTCGTCTTACGCGAAGCCGTCGGAGGTCTCCGACGATGGATCGACTCGGCGATGGTCGACGAGACCTTCTCCATTCACGCAAACGTCTCCCAACTTCAGCTCGCGAGCCGTTCGTTCGTCCGACAGGTGCTTGACGTGCTGCGCGAACATCGTGTCGATCCGTCGCAACTCGTGCTCGAGGCTCGCGAGAGCGCCCTCGGAGGGGCAAACGCCGACGTGCCGCGCACCGTACGCGCACTTCGACGCGCAGGCGTCAGAGTGGCAATCGACAACTTCGGCACAGGAGCAAACGCCCTGTCCGTGTTAACCGAAGTTGGCGCAGACATCCTCAAACTCGACGGTTCGCTCGCGCTTCCTTCAGGTTCGTCCGAGGCCGACACTCGCCTCGTCCGAGCCGTCGTCCTCCTCGCCCACGCGCTTGACATGCGGGTGGTTGCGGAGCGCGTCAGCAGCGCCGGACAGCTCAAACGGCTCCGCGCCGCTGGTTGCGACTACGTCCAAGGCAACCTCCTGGCTCCCCCGACTCCTGCCGCCCGATTCGACCCGTCGCAATTCCGGTAGGCGACCAGCAGCCGGACAGGATGCGACGCCCTGAGCTGGTTACTCGTTCGTTTCGTCGAGGTGAGATCAGCTGACTGAGTCAAATCGGTACGATGGAGCTGTGCCGCTTCCTCCTCCCCCGCCGAGTTCCGGCTCATCTGGCCTGCCGCATCCGAACGGACCGCCTACCTCCCCAGGTTCCATGGCGCCCATGGGACAGCCGGCAACGTGTTACCGCCACGCCGACCGCCCTGCCGGTCGACGCTGCACACGCTGTGGCAAATCGGCCTGTAACGACTGCCTCGTGCAGGCACAGGTCGGAAGCCACTGCGTCGACTGTGCCAAGGCGGCCCGCCCCGATATGGCAACTCGGGCCAAGTTCTGGTCGGCCGGGCAACACAACCTGATCACGAGGTCATTAATCGTCGTCAACATCGCTGTGTTCGTCGCAGTACTCGTCTTCACGCAAGATGGCGGCGCCCTCTCGGGCATCGTGACCGACGCGCATATCAACTTCGCCCTGTCGAAGCAGGCCCTTGAGGTCACCGGCGAGTGGTACCGCCTGTTCACCTCGGGCTTCATGCATTTCGGCATCCTGCACATTGGCCTCAACATGTACTTCCTGTACATCCTAGGGCCAATGCTCGAGCAGCCGCTCGGCCGAGTCCGATTTACACTGCTTTACATGGGTTCGCTGCTCGGCGGGTCACTTGGCGTCATCTTGCTCGATAGCGGCGGTCTCACTGCGGGTGCCTCAGGTGCCGTCTTCGGCTTGATGGCTGCTGCCGCAATGGGTATGTGGCGCAGAGGCATCAACCCATTCCGCACCAGTATTGGCAGCACCCTGTTGCTCAATCTGTTCATCACGTTCGTCATTCCGGGCATCTCAATCGGCGGCCACCTCGGTGGCGCTGCAGCAGGTGCGCTCTGCGCGACGGTGATGTTGTCTCCCGGGCATCAGCCGATGCCAAAGTGGGCAACCTACGCAACCCCGATTGCCATTGGAGTTGCCGGCTTGGTGCTGTCGGTCCTGATCGTCCAGGCCGGCTAATCCCGGGCTGAACCCCATTGGCTCCGTCCGTTCGGCCGTGTCCCCGAAGACAGATCAGACCTTTGGGAGCGGCGCGAGGCCGACCTCTGCTTGCGCCGTATCATGGTCGTATGTCTTTGCGCTCGACTCATCTTGACCGGATGCGCGGAGGAACGTTCGACACGCTGATCATTGGCGGTGGGATCAACGGTGCAGTCACCAGCGCCTCACTCGCTGGTCGTGGCGCCGATGTCGCGTTGATCGATCGCGGTGACTTTGCCAGCTTCACCAGCCAGGCGTCGTCCAACCTTGTCTGGGGTGGCTTCAAGTACCTGGAGAATTACGAACTTTGGCTGGTGTTCAAGTTGTGCCTGTCGCGCAACCGCCTGATGAAGGCCTACCGAGACAACATTCACCAGATTGGCTTCTACGCTGCGCTCGACGAGAAGGGCCCTTACAAGCCCTGGTTCGCTGCCTTTGGCGCACTCGGCTACTGGATGATCGGCCTATTCGGGACGCGCTACCCGCGCCTGCTGAGCCGCGGCGACATCGAAAACGAAGAGCCCGCGATCAACACCGACACGGTGGCTGGTGGTATCGAATATCGCGACGGCATTCTGGTTGACAACGACGCCCGATTCGTCTTCAGCTTTGTCCGTTCGGCGATCGAAGCGGGCGCAACGGCAGCGAACTACGTCGAAATGGTGTCGGCCAAACGAGTCGACGGCAAGTGGGTCGCCACGCTGCGCTGCACCGACACCGAAGAAGAGTTTACGACGACCGCGACCACCATCGTCAACGCGGCCGGTCCGTTCGTTGATGAGACCAACCAGCAGTGGGGCCTCGACACTGAACACCGCATCGTCTATTCGAAGGGCATCCACTTGGTGGTGCCGCGGATCACGACAAACCGCCATCACAAGGTGCTTGCGTTCTACGACGACACCGAGCGACTGTTCTACGTCATCCCGATGGGTCGGCGTTCTGTCATCGGCACCACCGACACTCGCGTCGACACTCCGTTCACTGAAGTTGACCAGGATGACATCGACTTTCTCCTCAGCCAGATCAATGCCCGACTCGACCTCGCCACGCCGCTGACGAAGGACGACATCATCGCTGAACGCTGCGGTGTACGGCCACTGGTTATCTCCGCCGGCAAGGGCGACCAGAAAGACGTCGACTGGACCAAGCTCAGTCGTAAACATGCCGTCGAGGTCGACACCAAGCAGCGCGTCGTCACGATCTTCGGTGGCAAGCTCACCGACTGTTTGAACGTCGGCGAAGAAGTCGCTGCCGAGATCGAGGCGCTCGGCGTCCCGCTCGAGAAAGACCTTCACAACTGGTTCGGCGAACCAGCCAAGGCGACTCGCAAGGAGTTCTTCCGCCAGGCTCGCCTAATGCGCTTGGACGACCTTCGAGAAAAGCCCGACACCGAGCCGCTCAGCAATCGCCTGTGGCGTCGGTACGGGCGTCGTGCCTTCGCGATGCTCGAAGAGATCCGCCAAGACCCGAGGATGGCGGAAGACATCATGGGTTCTGCCGACTACCTCCGCGCCGAGTTGTACTCTGCAGCCGACTCCGAGATGATTACCAAACTCGAAGACTTCATGCGTCGCCGCTCGAAGATCGAACTGGTGGTTCGCGACGAGGACATCCGCAACTCGCCTGGCCTCCGCGAAGTCGCAATCATTCTCTTCGGCGACGACGCCGACCGACGGCTTGCCGAGTACTTCGGCGGCGAAGATCGTGTCCCGGACGCGGTACGCAACGGCCCGATGCCGGCCGACGTGCTGGCCTGACCCGACGTGTTCGGTTGGCTCAGAGCACGACCGTCGAGGCCCGCACCCTTCTTCGACCCCAGTTGGCACGGCATCCTCATCAGCGGCTTTCAACACTGGTCGACGCTCCAGCCTGACGAGCTCGCTCGGATGGAACTGCTGGTCGCCCGGTTCGTCCGAACAATACGGTGGGAAGCCGCAAATCGGTTTGAGCTCACCGAAGAGATCAAGGTGATGATCGCGGCCCAGGCGTCCATGTTGCTGCTGGGCCTCGACATGGACGAATGGCATGACGTCAGCTCGGTGATCGTCCACCCGTCGACCGTTCGGCTCCGCGGCACGCATTCGACCGGTGCCGGAACCTTCACCACCTCGCCCCGTTACATCGCCGGGCAGGCGCACTATCAAGGTCCGGTACTTCTTTCGTGGGCGGCCACGCGTCACGGCGCCAAGTTTCCAAACCGCGGCCAGAACGTCGTGTACCACGAGTTCGCACACCGACTCGACATGCTCGACGGCACCGTTGATGGCACACCTCCACTCGATGACGCCGATGCACGAGAGCGCTGGGTCGATGTGTGTACCACCGCCTATGACACAGTCCGAGCAGAAGGCTCGCCGGTTCTGCGCGACTACGCCGGGACCAGTACTGCTGAGTTCTTTGCGGTCGCCACCGAGGTGTTCTTCAACCGTCCGTTGGATCTTTGCGAATACGAACCGGCTCTGTATCGGGAACTTCGGCAGTATTATCGCCAAGATCCGGCCGCTCGACACCGCGATCTGGCACGAGGAACCGCTCCCACTTCGTAACAGCTTGGTGTTTTCGGGTCGGTTGCATGCCGAAGATCACGAATTCACGGCATAGTTGGTGTTTGGTAGACGTCCTACAAGCCTCTGTTGAGCTGCCTACGGTTGTTTTCACAGGACTCCTTGCTGTCGCTGCGGGCATGTGGCTCTTGTCGCTGATTGGTTTCCTCGACTTCGATGCTGATTCTGCTGACGGCTTGTTCGGCGAGGTCCTCGAGCCCCTGCACCTCAGCGAAGTCCCGAGCAGCATCTTGTTCACTGTCTTTGCCCTGGCCGGTTGGTTCGTTTCGGTGCTCGCCAGCGTGTTCCTGCTCGACAATCACTCGGGCACCGCCCTGCTGGTGCTCTCGCTGATCGTCGGCCTCGTGGCGGCGCTCGCGGCATTGGCAACCACCGCATGGATCGCTCCGGTCCTCGGCCGGGTCTTCGTCACTGCTCGAGCCCCGAGCAAACGTGATCTGATCGGTCGGATCGCTGAGATCCGGTCGAGCACCGTCACCGCCACGGCGGGCCGGGCCGAAGCCGAATGGCCAGACGGCACGGTGTCGACCATCGATGTCCGCGTCGCCAGCGGTGTCGGAGTTCCCTCCGGCCAGCTCAAAAAGGGCGACAAAGCTCTGATCGTCGAGTGGCTCGGCCACACCGACGATTTCATCGTGGATCGAATTCCGGCGGAGCTTGCCGAGTGATCCTCTTGCACACAACATCACGCCTGATGCACCTGCAGCTCATTGGCCGCCTGGCGCTGCCTCCACCTCGTTCACGCTGAATTCACGCCGTTGATTTAGTGCCCTCAGTGTTCCCTGAGCCTCGAAGTTGCATTCCCACATCTCTGGGAGCGACCCGAGTCTCGGCTCAGCAAGAAATGGAAGTATTCAACTCATGACCAATGTTCTCTCCGCCGTTGCGGTCGTTGTCATCATTGTCATTGCCGTGCTCGCCCTTTTGAGCGTCATGGTGTCTCGATTGTTCCGCAAGGTCCCTCAGGGCCAGGCGCTCGTCGTCTCCAAATGGCGAACCGTCGTGGTCACCTTTACCGGCCAAGTGGTTATCCCGGTGATCCACAAGTCCGAGATCATGGACATCTCTGTCAAGAACATCCAGATCGAGCGGCGCGGTAAGGGCAACGGTCTGATCTGCAAAGACAATATCCGAGCCGACATTTCGGTTGAGTTCTTCGTCAAGGTCGATCCGACCGGAGAGGCCGTCAAGAAGGTTGCTCAGGCAATCGGCTGTGAGCGCGCCTCCGACATCGAGACGCTCAACACGCTGTTCGCTGCCAAGTTCTCAGAAGCGTTGAAGACCGTCGGCAAGAAGTTCGAGTTCGAGTCGCTCTACACCGACCGTGATTCGTTCCGTGACGAGATTGTGGAGATCATTGGCAAGGACCTCAACGGCTATGTCCTCGAAGACGTCGCCATTGACTACCTCGAGCAGACGCCGCTTGCCGACTTCGATCCAGACAATATTCTCGACGCTGACGGCATCCGCAAAATCACTGAGCGCACCGCCATCCAGCACATCGAGACCAATAAGGCCGAACAGCGCGAGCGCGAAGAGACCACCCGTCGCACCGTCGATGCCGACAAGGCAGTCTTCGAGATGGAGCGCGATCGCGCCGAGGCCGAAGCTCGTCAGCAGCAAGAGATCCGCACCGTGCAGGCAACTGCCGATGCTGCGGCTTCCCAGGTCGAAGAGGCTGAGCGCGAGAAGGCCGAGTCCGCACGCATCACCGCTGAGCAGGGCATCGGCGTGGCGAATGAGAACAAAGACCGCGAGGTCGCCATTGCCGGGTTGAACCGGGAGCGCGTCATCAAGGTCGAGTCTGAGAACATCGAACGAGATCGTCTGCTGGCGTTGACTGGTCGCGAAACCGCTGTCGCCGAAGCCTCTAAAGAAAAAGAGGAGCGAGCACGTGAACTCGCCGACGTGGCCCGTGGCCGTGTCGAGGCCGAGCTCGGCGTTGCCGAGAAGGAAGAGGCCATCAAGACTGTTCGCGTCGTCGAAGACGCACAACGTCTGGCTACCGCCGAGGTCAAGGTTGCCGAGGGTGCCGCACAGGCATCGTTCGTCGGCACCGTCAAACAAGCCGAAGCACTCCGTCAGGCAGCAAGCAGCGAGGCAGAGCGGGCCACAGTGCTCGCCCGAGCCAATGCCGAAGCAGCTCAGCAAGATGCGCTTGCTGCACAGCGTCGCGCCGAGGGCGCTCAAGCCGAAGCAGCCGCAGGTGGCCTCGCAGATGTACAGGTTGAGCGTGAGCGCGCCGAAGCGGTGAAGGCGCTCGGTATGGCCGACGTCGAGATTAAGCGTGCCGACGCCGCTGCCGTCCGCGAGATGGGCGAAGCCGAGGGTGGAGCAACTCAGGCTCGCCTCACCGGTGAAGGCCAAGGTCTCGAAGCCAAGGCGGCTGGTGTCGGCGCAATGACATCCGCTGGCCAGGAGCACGAAGAGTTCCGCCTCCGTCTCGACACCGAGAGGGAAGTGGCGCTTGCAGGCGTCAACGCCAAGGCCGACGTGGCGAAGTCTGCTGCATCAGCACTCGGCCAGGCACTGTCGAACGCCGACATGAAGATCGTGTCCGACGAGGGAATCGTCGAGCGAATCCTCTCCGCTGCAGGCCACGGCCAGGCGATAGACAGCTTCATCGAGTCGGGCACCGGTGCAAGCAAAATGCTGTCGCCATACCTCGAAGGCGATGCCAACTTGGTGCAAGATCTCGCCAATGGCGTCGGCGGCATCGGTGCTGCTGGCATCCGCGACCTCACCGTTGCACAGTTCGTCAGTCGCCTCGGTGGCAGCATTGGCGACAGTTCGCTCGCCGAGAGCCTGCTCACTGCTGTCCAAGATGCTGGCGTTGCCGACAGCACCGTCGGTACCATCATCGACACCGACGCCAAGTGACAGCCCTCAGAAAGCACGCTCGGGTGATGGCCCCATGCGTGCTTTCTCCCGAGGTGCATGATGAGTAATACCGAATCTGTTGCATCGGAGGCCGCCGATCAAACACTACGCGGCGGGAGCTACGACCTGTTGCGCCGCCGTCTTGCGGGCCAAATCAGCACGGTGCTCGATGCCGCTCGAACTGTTGACGAACGCCGTGTTGAGGCGTTCGGTTCAGTCGAACTGCGGCTCACCGGCGCCGATCGCTTGGCAACCGACCTCGCGTGCCTGCCGCGCGACATGGAGCGCATCGGCGACCTACTCGTCCTTGGATTCAACATCGACATCGAACTCGGAATCACCCAACCCGAGCAGGTCTTCGCCCTCTACGCCGTCTCGAACGTTGGCGATGACGAACCGACCCTGACCCCACTCAGTAGCTCTGACCCGCGGAACTTCCTCGGTGAGCCCGAGTTCCGAGCCGAGTTCGAGAAGCTTTTCAAGTTTTACGGCAAAGCCCGGTTCGCTGATCTGCGCGTTACCCCGAACCAACTCCTTGCTGTCTTCCAGGTCGGTGAACGCGTCGACGACGTTCGCGTGCTGCGTTGGGCGATCACCGACGGCGACGGCGACGGTGCGGCACAGGTCAGCTTCGTCGACGCACGGGGCGAACGCGACTACAGCTGGCCCGCAGCCCACGACCAGCCGTGGACCACCTCTTCTCGTGAAGATCAGCAGGCCGGTGCCTACCCGGTGGTCAACGTGCTCGACGAGGTTTTCGTCGGCTTCCGTAAGGGACGTCTGCAGCTTCGCGTCGACACAGGGCAGGGCGGCTCGCACGCCGAAATCGACGAAACGATCGAGCACCCCGGGCAGTCACTGGCCGACCTCGGCATCGATTACCTCACCATGGGCGACATCTTGCTGCTGCGCGTCCGCCTGTACGAAGAAGCGCCGCGCACCTACGTGTTCTCGCGCCGCAGCCGTGCCGGTCAGCGCGTCGACGCCGTCGGTGTCGCCAGTCGCACGCTTCCAGGTGGCGAAGGCGTTGTCTTCCCGGGCGGTTACCACCTGACCTCGACAGGCACCCGGGTGTTTGATGTCGAAGTAGCCGACATGCAGTTCGAAGAGGCCATCGTTGCACCGAACGGCGAAGACGTTGGCTACGTCTTTCATCGACGAACCACCGGCGAGTACCTGGTCATGCCGTACAACCTGGTCCGCCGAGAGGTCACCCAGATCATCCCGTGCCATGGCTTCGGCACGTTCTCCGACGGTTCGATGGTGTTGTTCCGTGGTCAGTCATATGACACCGATCCGTCAAAGGTCCATCCCGTCCAATGGTGGTCATCACCCTTCGCTGACGAGGAATACGTGCCCGACGCATCGGGTGCCGACTCCTGGACCGTCCGAGTGGGCAACGCCGCACTGGTTGCTGCACTCGGCGATGTATACGACCTCGCCCGGCTCAGTGAAGACGACAACCCGAACGCCCGAACCTGGGAGTCGCTGGCGGCCGGCACACGCCGTGCGCTCGATACACACCTGTGGTTCATCGATGACGAGGCCGGCGGGTTGCAGCAGGCCCTGCACGAGTCGCTCACCACTGCCGGGCAACTCCTCGACGAGCACAAGCTGGTCGAACGACGCCGGTCGGCAGCGCGTGGTGCCCTCGCAACGGCACAGGGCGACGTCAGAAACGTCCTCAACGGCATCGCAACAGCGTCGGCGCCTGACCAGATCGTCGCCGCACTTGGGCAGCTACGGCGTGCTCGAGGCGAGATGTCCGCCGTCGCCGAAATCGAAGCAATCGACACTGATCGAGTCGACGACCTCATCGCCGAACTCGACGTCGGAGTCACCGAGCTATCGGGCCGTGCCGTCGAAGTGCTCTCGCAGCCTGCCGCCTTTGCAACACTGGAATCACAGATCGAGTCGGCAGGCGCCGCCGTGACCGCCGCTGCCACGTCAGCGCAGCTGGACGATACCGCTGCGGTGCTCGCCGGGCTGAACAACGACCTCGACGCCGTTGTCGACACCGTGTCGTCTCTCGAGGGGGGCGACCCGACCATCCGAACCAAGATTGTGCGCGCCGTTGCCGACGTTACGGGCGCGGCCAACCGTGTGCAGGCTGCACTCGATTCAAAGCGACGCAGCCTCGGCTCAGAAGAAGCCGCCGCCGCATTCGATGCCGAACTCGCCTTGGTCGAACAGACCCTCAACGGCTCGGTGTCCGGCGCAGCGACACCCGAAGACTGCGATTCGGTGCTCGCTCGCTTACTGGTCACCATTGAGCGACTCGAGTCGCGGTATGGCCAAGAACCAGAACGCAGTGCGCGTATCGCCGAGCTCCGGTCGAACGCCCACGAGATCACCGGCGAACGACGCACCACGTTGCTCGACGAACGCAACCGCCGGGCGTCACGCATCGTCGAGGCCGCCGACCGGCTCCTTGCCACCGTCACCCGCCGGGCCAGCGAGTTCGCCAACGACAAGGAAGTAGCCGCTTTCTTCGCCACCGATCAGCTGACCTCTCGAGTCCGCGAGCTGGCCGACGAACTGGAATCGCTCGACGACGCAGGGCGAGCTGCTGAGGTGCGCAGTGGCCTCCGCGACGCACTCGAAGCCGCGCGTCGCCGAATCCGCGACAAGGCTGCGCTCATCAGCGAGGACGGTGCCGTCGTCTTGGGCGGTGCCCGACTCGCACAGAACAGTCAACCGTTTGAAATGGTTCTGTCGAGTCGCAACGGCACCGATCGCGCGCCGTCGGTCTCCGCCACCATCACCGGCACCGACTACGCAACCGATGTCTCTGCCGACCTGGCCGAGTTCACTGACCTGCTCGGGCGTTCCTTCCCCTCAGAGACCGCCGAAGTCTCACGCAGTGAATACCTCGCGTGGGCCGTTCTGACCGCTGCTGAATCAAGCGGAGGTGGCGTTCGTGCGCTCGTCTCCGCATCCGCAACACCCGGGCGCCTCGAGACCATCTGCCAGACCGAAGCCGAGCAACGCCACGGCGACGGGTATCAGCGCGGTGTTCACGACCAGGACGCTGCCCGAATTCTGAGCGCAGTACTTCCCCAGCTTGAAGCCGAACCACTCCTCCGCTTTACCGGCACCGTGCGCGGCCTTGCCCGACTGTGGATGTCGACCGTTTCCAATGACACGGCGTCGTTGCTCGCTTCGAAGGCAGCAGCTGCTACCACCGCTCGCCAACGCCTCGGCACTCCCGTCCCAGCCGACCGTCTCGCCGACGACCTGATCGATGCGCTCAACGATTTTGTTGCGGAGTCCGACCTCTTCGACTCTGTCGAGATTCAACGGGCTGCTGCGTACCTCGTCGACGAGCTCGCCTCTGGCATCGGTGTGCTCGTCACGTCTACTGCGCAAGCGCTCATCGATGCCCTACATGCCGGACTTGCCAAAGAAGGCTCCAACGAATTGACCGCTGCGCTCGCCGCCGAGGCGCTGCCACTTGACCGCTTCCAACTTGCTCGCGACTGGGTGGCGGCATTCGTCCGGAGCGACCCCGACCGAGCCAACCAGGCCTTCGATATCGATGAGGCAGCGGCGGCCCTCGCGACACATGAACTCGACGCCTACGCCGTCAACCATGGTGGCACGATCGCGATTAAGGGGCTGGTCGCTGATCACCCGCGGATCGTCGGGGCCGAGCTGACAACGCGACTTGACGAACTCGCTGAGGGTGCTGGCGCACTCGTCACCGAGATGTCCGAACGCTGGCCGAAATACACAGCCGCGCGGCGTGCTGTGATCCAGTGGCAGGGCGAACGCGTTCGCCTCGACGAGCATCGCCCCAAAGTCATGGCCGGGTTCGTTCGCAACACCCTCATCGATACAGCTCTCTTGCCGCTGTTCGGCCCAAACCTGGCTCGGCAGCTCGGAACCGTCGATTCCACCGACGTTGCTCGCCAAGGGTTGCTCGTCGTCGTGTCCCCACCCGGTTACGGCAAGACGACGCTCATGGAGTGGATTGCCGACCGCCTCGGTGTGCTGATTGTCAAAGTCAACGGGCCAGCGCTCGGTCAAGACACCACGTCACTCGACCCGGCTGACGCACCGAACGCCACGGCCCGCGCCGAGGTCGAGAAAATCAACCTGGCGTTCCAGATGGGTCGCAATGTGATGCTGTACCTGGACGACATCCAGCACACCTCCCCAACGCTCCTGTCACGGTTCATCCCACTCGCCGACGCGACCCGCCGGATCGAGGGCGTCGTCGACGGCAAGCCGACCACGTTCGATCTCCGTGGCAAACGGTTCTGCGTCGTCATGGCCGGCAACCCCTACACCACGGGCGGCGGGCGTTTCGAGATGCCCGACATGCTCGTGAACCGCTCCGACGTCTTCAACCTCGGCGATGTGTCCGGCGAGCACAATGAAGCGTTCGCACGGTCCTACGTCGAGAACTCGCTGACCGCCTGCCCGCCGTTGGCCCCACACGCCTCGAAGTTGCTCGACGACCTTGGCGCCGTCATCGACATGGCTGACGGCCGCACACCAATCGAGGCAAGCGGGCTCGAACATACATGGGACGGCGCCGAGCTCGACGCTTCGGTACGCAGCGTGGCGATGCTGCGACGCGCCCAGCGGGTGTTGCTTGACGTCAATGCTGCATACATCGACTCGGCGGCAACTGCTGACGACGACCGTGTCGCTCCGCCATTCCTCCTGCAAGGCTCGTACCGCAACATGGCCCGGATTGCTTCACGCGTGGTCCCGGTTATGACCGACGACGAACTCGATGCGGTGGTCGACGATCACTACAACTCCGAGGCCCAGACCCTCACCGACAAGGCCGAGCAGAATATGCTCGCCTACACCGCTCTCACTGGCCGCCAGACCTCCGAAGAGCTGGCCCGATGGACCGAGATTCTGCGGCGCGCCGCTAGTCGAGCCGCAGCGGGCGACACCGTTGGGCGGATCGTCGATGCGGTCGACCGGCTCACGGGCGCTGTCCTGCACGACGAAGACACCGCAAACCACACCGCTTTCTAACGAGCTTTGCGCGGCCAGCTGCGCTTTGGTGAAACTCGGGACGCCCTGCAGCGCTTTCCGACTCAGAATGTCCCGAGGTTCTCTCAACCGCCACGTGAACCGCCCGTTCAAATAGCTGAGACAGGCCGCCGTCAGCACGGCGAATCGAGACAAGAGAAACGTGACCGGACGAGAGCAAGTAGCGTCCGACGGCAATGAATGATTTCGTCAACGCGTCCACCACACTGCCAACCCAACAGCTCTACGTCAACGGCGGGTACGTCGACGCCACGTCGGGCGAGACCTTCGAGACGATCAACCCGGCCACCAACCGGGTGATCTGCGAAGTTCAACAGGCCAGCCAGGCCGACGTCGACGCTGCGGTGGTCGCGGCGCAGGCCGGCTTCAAGGTGTGGTCGATGATGCCTGCCATGGAGCGCACCCGCATCATGCTCAGGGCTGTTCAGATCCTGCGCGAGCGCAATGACGAGATAGCCCATCTCGAGACCCTCGATTCGGGCAAGCCGCTGTCCGAGACGACCACGGTCGACATCGTCAGCGGGGCTGACCAGCTCGAGTACTACGCCGGGTTGATCTCGATGCTGCACGGCCAGCACTTCGACTTCCCCCCGAACGGATTCGCCTCGGTCCAACGCCAGCCGTTGGGGGTCTGTGCCGGCATCGGCGCGTGGAACTACCCGATCCAGATCGCCATGTGGAAATCGGCACCGGCGCTCGCCTGCGGCAACTCGTTCATTTTCAAGCCGGCCGAACTCACCCCGCTCACGGCCTTGAAGCTCGCTGAAATTTACACCGAGGCTGGCCTGCCCGACGGCGTGTTCAACGTCGTCCAGGGCGACTACCGAGTCGGCCAGATGCTGTCGCGGCACGTAGGAATCGCGAAGATTTCGCTCACAGGCGAAGTCGGCACCGGCAAGAAGGTCATGGCCGATGCTGCCACGACCCTCAAGGGCGTCACGCTCGAACTGGGCGGCAAGAGCCCGATCATCGTGTTCGACGACGCCGACCTCGACAGTGCAGTGAACGCCACGCTTGTGGCCAACTTTTACTCGGCCGGCGAGGTCTGCTCGAACGGCACTCGCGTATTTGTGCAGCGCGGCCTGTACGAGGAGTTCGTTGCAAAGCTCGGGCCGCGGACGGAGGCGTTGAAAATCGGCGACCCGTTCGACCCCGAGGTCATGGTCGGCCCGCTGATCAGCCGTGAGCACTACGGCAAGGTCATGGGCTACATGAACGCAGCACTGGCCAGCGATGCACGCCACGTGTGCGGCGGAGCCGTTCCTAACGATCCGAAACTCGCCGACGGCAACTACGTCACGCCGGCAATCTTCGCCGACTGCGACGACGACATGGTCTTCGTCAAGGAAGAGGTGTTCGGGCCGTTGATGTCGGTCCTTCCCTTCGACGACGAGGCCGAAGCATTGAGCCGGGCGAACGACACCAACTACGGCCTCTGCGGAGCGGTATTCACCCGTGACTTCGCTCGGGCCCACCGCGTCGCCAACGCCATCGAAGCCGGCAACGTGTGGATCAACAGTTACAACGACCTTCCACCGTCGATCCCCTTCGGCGGTGTCAAGCAGTCAGGATATGGCCGTGAGAACGGGCTCGTCACGCTCGATCACTTCACGCAGTGGAAAACGATCTACTCCAACCTCGGCGACTTCGAGGCGTACTACTAAGTCGCCCCCGCTGCGGTATGTGTACTCGGTGATCGATTGACCCATGGCAATCCTGCTCGGCGCGCTCGCAGCCGTACTCATTGGTTGCTCGGACTTTCTTGGGCGTTACGGCACACGCCGCTCCCACGCCGTCACGATCGTGGGTGGAGCGCTCATCGGAGGCGTGGCAATCAGTTCGATCGGCCTCGCCATCATCCCGAGTGAATTCTCGACGCGTGACCTCGTGCTGGGTGTCGCGTCGGGGCTCTTCATCGGGTTCGCGCTTGCGACGCTCTACGAGGCAATGGCCACCTCGTCGGCGGCAATCGCCGGCCCGCTCGTCGTGCTGGGCACCGCACTGGTCCCGTTCGGTTGGGATCTTGCTTTCGGCGCAACTCTGTCGCCCTCGATCGTGGTCGGGATCATCATTGCCCTGCTCTCGCTGCTCGTCGTCATGTACTCCCCCGGGCTCACCGACCAACACGGTCGAGGGATCCGAATCGCTCTCGTGTCAGCAGTCTTCTGGGGCATTTCGACGACGCTCGTCGGCGAGTCGGGCAACGACTCTGGCGTGTGGGCTCCATTCGTCCAGCGCATCACGGCACTCGTCGTGATGTTTGCCATCGCTACAGCGCGGTCACTTCCCAAGGTGCCAGCGCGTCCGCTGTTTGGCATTACCTTGCTGTCAGGGGTCCTCGG
>JBLIMF010000053.1:0-15278 GCA_047638615.1 Gammaproteobacteria bacterium | reverse complement strand
CCAGCCGAGTCGTGCTGCTCTAGCATCCGCCGGATGGATGCTGGTGTGAGCGGGCTGCGGGTAATTGTGACGGCAGGGGCTGCCGGCATCGGACGTGCGATTGCCGAGGAGTTTGCCGATGACGGCGCGTCGGTGTTCGTCTGTGACGTCTCTTCCGATGCGGTAGCAACAATGAGCGCCGAGCAGCCAGGTATCCGCGCAGTGGTTGCTGACGTCTCCGACGAGGCTGCGGTTGACGCCTTCATCGACGAGGCAGTCGAGGCGCTGGGTGGTGTTGATGTACTCGTCAACAATGCCGGAATCGCAGGGCCGGGTGGGCGTCTCGAAGACCTCAATCTTGACGCCTGGCGTCAGACATTCGATGTCAACGTCACGGGCATGTTCCTCACCAGTCGGCGTGTGATCCCGCATCTCATCGAGCAGCGCAGCGGTTCAATCGTCAACCTGTCGTCGACAGCAGGGCTCTTCGGGTTCCCGTATCGAGCGCCATACGCGGCATCGAAGTGGGCGGTCATCGGCTTGACAAAGACGATGGCAATGGAGCTCGGCGAGTTCGGCATCCGCGTCAACGCGATCTGCCCTGGTTCGGTGAATAACGAACGCATGGATCGTGTCGTGGATCTCGAGGCAGCCGCCAGTGGCCGACCGCCGGCCGACATTCGCGCCGGGTTCACCAAGGCAGTGTCGTTGCAGACGTTCGTCGATCCGCAAGACATCGCGGCGATGGTCCGGTTCGTCTGCTCGCCGGCGGGCGCCCGCATCAGCGGTCAGGCGCTGACCGTCGATGGCCACACCGAGTCGGCGCGTACCTGAGAACCCGTCCGCCTGCAGCCGGACGACGCCACGTAGTGTTTGGCTCATGGCGCGCCAGATCCTCGTCCTCAACGGACCGAACTTGAACCTGCTCGGCACACGCGAGCCCGACGTCTACGGCGCAGACACGCTCGACGACATCCTCGCCGAGTTGCGTGCCGGCGTTGCCGATCGCGATGTCGAACTCAGCGATGCGCAGTCGAACAGCGAAGGCGACCTCATTGACGCACTTCACGATGCGCGTACCTGGGCCGATGGTGTCGTATTCAATCCGGGGGCCTATACCCACACGAGCATTGCCCTGCGTGACGCCATTTCGGCTTGCGACGTGCCGGTGGTTGAGACGCACCTGTCAAACGTGCACGCCCGCGAAGAGTTTCGCCACACCTCGATGCTCAGCGCGGTGTGCCTTGGTGTCGTCGGCGGGTTCGGCAAGCACAGCTACGCCATAGCGCTCGACGGCCTGCTCGCCTACCTCAACTCACTCGGATCGATCGGAGTCGACGATGAATGGCCTGTCACCGTCGCAGATTAGACGTCGTTTAGGCGAGATCGGCGATGAGCTTCGCGCGCTGCCCGACGATGACTTCTCCGGGAAGAACCGGCTCAACCTCGAGGCGGATTCGCTCCGCCAGCAACTCTCAGCAGATCCGGATCACGACGGTGATGCGATCCTTTCCGGATGGGCCGAACGCTCCAGTCGGAAGGGCGCTCATACGCCGGACAATGACGTGGAACTGGCAAAAGCTCGCATTGTCTCGCCCGGCGATAGCGGAGGCGCTCGATAACGACCGCCAGTCGAACAGCGCGTCGCGACGGAGAGCGGATCAGGCATGATGGTCTCCATGTTTCGCCACGTTGTGATGTTCGCCTGGGCCGATGGCATTGATGAAGCCCATGTTGCGGCGACAACCGCTGCTTTCGAAGCGTTGCCCGGCAAGGTCGACGCCATCCAGTCGTACGTCTACGGCCCGAACGTCGGCACAGCCGACGGCAACAGCGACTATGTCGTCGTTGCCGACTTCGCGTCGGCCGACGACTTTGCGACCTACCGCGATCATGCCGACCATGTTGCGCTCGTGCAGGAGTTCATCGCCGGCAAGGTGAGCTCGCGCAACGCAATCCAATACGAAATCTGACACGCCTGACACGATGAAGACCGTGTTGCGAGATGCTGACGTCGTAGTCGTCGGGGGCGATGCCATTGGGCTGTTTCTTGCGCTCAGGGCGGCACAACGATTTATGCAGGTCGTCCTTGTTGGCCGCTCGGAAGTGCTTGACGACGACGTCCTGCTGCTGAGCACTGAAACACGGCGAATCTTCGGAGCCGCAGGTCTCGACGAAGCGCTGCGATCGATCACGGAAGTAACAACTTGGGGTGTCCGACACTCGGCCCTGATGTCGATGCTCGAAGACGCAGCATCTGATGCCGGTGTACGCATGATGTCCGATACCTGTGTACCGGCATTCGACATCGCAGATGATGGTGAGTCCGTCGTTGTCGCGCTCGGCGACCCAGCCGGTGCGACACGCTCGTGTGCGACCCGGTGGCTTGTCGGCGCGGACGTGGCAGTCCGCCACCAGCTCGACGTCGATGTCGACGAGATCGGCGGTGTCAGTATCGCTGGGCAATTTCGGGCTGGGCCAGTGTTTCTTGCTGGTCGTGGAGCCTGTGTCGGATCACTGAATGCGAGCGACGTTCTGGCCCGAGGCTTCGGCGACGCGGACAACCTCGCGTGGCGGCTGCAAGCGGTGCACCAGGGCCACGCGTGCGACCGGCTGCTCGATGCGTACGACGCGGAACGCCGCCCGTCCGCCAGGTCAGCGGCCGTTAGCAGTGACGACTCGGCGCTTCCGGGCGTCGGTCAGTTGGTCGGATCGCATTCGCTGATCGGGCACCCGCTGGTGCCGGTCGTGATCGAGGGTCGGCAACTTGAGAGTCGCCTCAGCCAGGGTTGGGCGATTCTGACTTCTGATATCGGTTTGATTCCGCATGACCTGCTCGCTCGTTGGATTGGCATCGGGACACGAATTGTCATGCTGGGTAAATCGCTCGGCGAGGTCGTGGGAGCACCTCGCGAGGGCATGGTGATCGTTCGTCCGGATGGCGTGGTCGCTGCGGTTGCGCTCGACAGCGACGCATTCGGTGATGTCTCGGAGCAGTTGCTCGGGTGGTACGCCGATGGCGAACCAGTTGGCACCGCGCCCGGCTGACTGGCCGACGAGCTGGGCCTGGCAACCTGGCAGGTATGCCAGCGATCCACACGCTTCACATCGACCGACCGATTCTCGAACTCGACGCCGCCTACGTCCAAGGTCGTGCGCACCTCGTCGGGCACACCGATACGGAGCTGGTCGGCCAGGCGGCCTCGGTGATCGGCATCGGCCACCAGTGGAACGCCGAGCGGTTCGCGAAGTTTCCCGACCTCCGCGTGATCTCGCGCATGGGCATCGGGTACGACAACGTTGACCTCGAAGCTGCTCGTGCAGCGGGCGTGGTGGTCTGCAACGGTCCTGATTCGCCGACCGTGTCGACGGCTGAACACACAATGATGTTGCTCCTCGCCGTCACCAAAGAGCTCCCGATCCAGCAGGCCCGAGCTGCAGAAGGGATGGGTGGGCCAGCGGTGGCGACGTCACTCGAACTCGACGGGTCGACGCTCGGTCTCGTGGGGCTCGGCCGGATCGGGGTGCGGGTGGCTCGGGCTGCACTCGGCCTTGGGATGCGTGTGATCGCCAACGACCCGGGCATTGAACAGAGCCCGATCGACGACGTCGAACTCGTCGGGCTCGACGAACTGTTTGTGACATCCCACGTGATCTCGCTGCATGCCCCGTCGATTCCGGCGACCCGGCACATGATCAACGCCGAGTCGATCGCATCGATGCGCCAAGGCGTTTATCTCGTCAATTGCGCACGCGGCCCGCTCATCGATCAGGACGCTCTGGTGGCCGCCATCGACAGCGCGCATGTGGCCGGCGCGGCGCTTGACGTCACCGAGCCCGAGCCGTTGCCGATCGGGCACCCGCTGCTCACGCGGCCGAACGTGATCGTCACACCGCACATCGCATCGTCGACGGCAATCGGTCGACGACGGCTGTTCGAACATGCGATCGACAACGCGCTTGCGGTCCTCGACGGCCGTCCAGCCAGCGTCGTGACCTGAGCGCTGCGAGGCGCGAGACTGTGAACATGGAGACACTCCGACAAATCTGGAACGACCGTGGAACGGCACTCGGAGGCTGGCTGTCGGTGCCCAGCAGTGTGACTGCCGAGGCCGTTGCGCGGGCTGGCTTCGACTACGTGTGCATCGACGCACAGCACGGCGCTGTCGAGTATTCCGACTGCGTCTCGATGATCCAGGCGGTTCTGCTCGGCGGCGGGCGCCCGATCGTGCGAGTGCCGTGGAACGAGCCGGGGATCATCGGCAAGATGCTCGATGCCGGTGCGCAAGGCGTCATCATCCCAATGGTGAATACGGTCGCGGAAGCAGAAGCTGCTGTCCGTGCGTGCAGGTATGCGCCAGAAGGCGCCCGTAGTAGCGGCCCGACCCTGGTTGGTGCACGAACCGATCGGCCGTACTTCGAGTGGGCAAAGGACAACGTCGCGTGTATCCCGATGATCGAGACGATCGAAGCGGTTGGCAACCTTGACGACATCCTCGCGGTGCCCGGTATCGACGCGGTGTACGTGGGCCCGTCTGACCTGTCGATCACGCTCGGCCTCGGCCCGGGAAACCACGACGAAGCGCCTGAATTCCTCGAAGCGCTCGACGCGATCGCTGCGGGTTGCGAGGCACGAGGGATCGTCGCCGGCATTCATGCAACCGGTGCGCTGACTCCTGATCGGCTTGAGCGCGGCTACCGGATGGTGACCGTCACCGGTGATCTTCAGGCGATGAAGCTAGGGATGACCGCTGAACTCGACCGCGCCCGCGGCAACGACGTCGACGGATCCAGCGGCTCGATGTACTGAACCGTTCAGGCCTCGGGATTGTGATCTAAGCCAAGATCGGGGAGACTGTTGCGATGACAACTGAATCACGGCACTTCGGCTCGACCCATGACGGTGACCATCCTGATCGCGTCGACGAGTGGGCAGCGATGCGCGAGAAGCATCTCCTTGCTGCAGCTAATCGACCAGCGTCGTCAGCTCGCGGGGTGCATCATCAGGCGCTCATTTCCAGCAACGTCGAGCGGACGATCGACTTTTATCAGGGGATCCTGGAATTTCCGCTGACCGAACTTTTCGAGAACCGCGACTACGCGGGATCGACTCACTTCTTCTTCGACATCGGCCACAGCAACGCTTTGGCCTTCTTTGACTTCCCGGGTCTCGGCCTCAATGAGTACGCCGAGGTGCTCGGCGGCCACCACCACCTCGCCATCTCGGTGCCGCCGGACAACTGGGAACGGTTGAAGGGCAAGCTCGAAGCGGCTGGCATCGAGACCTTCATCGTCGGTAGCAACTCGCTCTACTGCGCTGGCCCCGATGGCGAACGCATCGAACTGATCAACGATCCGCTCGGCGAAATGGACGGCATGGCAGTCATCTAGCGCGCTCGGTTCGTGCGGGCCACTGTCACGCTCGGGTCTGTCACGCTCAGGTCAGACCAAAGTGTGACATCAGCTCGCCTGGCGGATTGCCTGATGGACGCTGGCGTGGAGGCGCTGAAAGACCGGATCGGTATCGCGGCGGACGCGTGCTCGACGGGCAATCTGCCGGATGCCGGCCGGCGAGACTCGGTGATGCTCTGCGAGCTCAGCGGTGCTTGCCGCCCGGCGTTCAACCGCCACCACAATGGACAAGAGGCGAGCGGTGCGGATGTCATTGGGGACCAATTCACCGACGGCCGCCTCGATCTGGGCAGCGGAGATCTGACGAACCGGCGGGAGGACTGAGCGCTGCTCGGTATCGCTGGTGTGATCGGCGAGGACGAAGTCGAGGTGACGTTCGTCGAGAATTGGCACAGAGCCAAATCGGCCCTCGAACAGCGGACCGCGCCGCTGAGTTCGGATGTTGTAAGCGGCTGCGTATTGACCGGCGAGAAACTGCATGAATTCTGACAGCTCCCTGTTTGAGTCTCGAATCAAGAAGTGAAAGTGGTTGCTCATCAGGGCATACGCGTGGATTTGGACGTCGTACACCGCGACGGTTTCGCCGATCAAGTTCTCGAACAATGACTGGTCGCCATCGAGACTGAAGATGTCCTGCCCATCGGCTCCACGGTTGTACACGTGGTGCCAGGTGGTCTCGTCGAGGTATCTCGTCCGCTTGCTGTTCATGCAGCCATCATGAAGATGAGCTGTCACAGCCCCGAGCCGTCAACCCGATCGCGGACACAGAACCGTCACGCTTTGGTCAGACTGGACTGTGACAGTTACGGGCGGTCGGTGGTGTTGCGGGCGACGTCGACGGTGGTGACCCAGAGCTTGCCGGTGGCGGTGCCCGCTGCTTTCGAGGGGTGCGAGTCCTCGCAGGTCAGCGCGAACAACTGGTTGCCATCGTCGCCGCCAAGCATGCAGGCATAGGTGTTTTCCTCAGTTGTCAGCTGATGCGTGATCTCACCACCCTCGAGGACTCGTACGACTTGTTTGCCAAGTGCATCGGAATACCAAATGCCGCCCTCGGCATCGACGGTGCACCCGTCGGGTGCTGTGCCCTCGACCTTCGCCCAGATACGCCGGTTGGCCAACGTGGCGTCATCGTTAATGTCCCACGCTGTGTACTGACCACCAAACGACTCGCCGACGATGAGTGTTTTCCCGTCGTCGACAATCACTGAGCCGTTCGGGAACATGAGATCGGTAGCGGCGATTTCGATGGAGCCGTCGGCTCGCACGAGCGCCAACGAAGCCATGGCGAACTCGCCGCCAGCTTCCATGTCGAAGCCAAAGTTGCCGACGTAGGCGTTGCCTGCAGCGTCCATGACCATGTCGTTGCAATGGCCGTTGGCAACGCCGCCCAAGTCGGCGTACTCGACGACGGAACCATCTGGTTCGACACACATC
The DNA here is from genome assembly GCA_047638615.1 of Gammaproteobacteria bacterium. Taxonomy (GTDB): domain Bacteria; phylum Actinomycetota; class Acidimicrobiia; order Acidimicrobiales; family Ilumatobacteraceae; genus Ilumatobacter_A. Next base: position 8,453 of record JBLIMF010000053.1, on the reverse strand, counting down.
AGCTTGCGGTCAGTCATGGAGACGAACACCAATCGCCCGTCGGGCAGCCAGTCGAGCCCCGATGGTCTGCCGTCGTATTCGACCTCGACCTTCCGAACTCCGTCGAGGCTGACCGTGGAAATCGTCTGCTGGTAGAAGTCGCTGAACCAGAACTTGCCGTCATGCCAACGCGGCCCTTCGCCGAAGTCGATGTGGTCGATCACGAGTTCCCAGGCCATGGAACCGACAGTAGTTCGCTCCCTGGATTTCATCGGCGGTCAGAGGTCGGCGGCGTTGATGTGCGGCGGCGTCGGATCGAGCGCGGTGTACTCGGCGGCGTGATCGGCATACCAGATCGCCGCAGTCGACAGTCCGACAGCATTATCAAAAGCTCCGGCATGGATCGACCAGTACCCATCTTCTGCGTCAGCGAGCTTCCAGAACAGCGACGAGCCGCACGTCGCGCAGAACCCGAAGCCCACGTTCGCGTCGTCGGCAGGGTTGAACCATTGCAGCGTCTTGTCGGACTCGAAGCTGATGTCGCAGGACAGTGCACCGGACGCAGCCGTGAAGTTGCCGGTGAATTTTCGACACCGAGCACAATGGCATTGCAGCACGTTACGAATTGGACCCGTGACGTGGAATCGGACCCCACCGCACATGCAACTGCCGTTCGTCATTACAGCATCGGCGGTCCCGGTCATCGGTGCAGTCTGACACTGCCGTAGGGTCCGCTCCATGAAAATCGGCATCAACGGCTCCGGCCGCCTCGCATCACCCAACCTCGACGCGATTGTCACTGACATCGAACAGAGCGAAGCCGATGGGTATGCCAGCTATTGGCTCGCGCAGACAGCGCTCGCCGACTCCATCGCGATGCTCGGGATCGCTGGCCGGACGACATTGGAAATCGAACTTGGTACGGCCGTCGTGCCGACCTGGACACGTCATCCCGAGGTGATGGCTGCCGGCGCGCTGACAGCGCAGGCAGCGTCGAAAGGCCGCCTTGTGCTGGGCATCGGGCTCGCTCACCAGACGACGGTTGAGGACCGTTGGGGAATGGCCTGGGAACGCCCGGTCAAGCACATGTCCGAGTACCTCGCGATCCTCGACTCGCTGTTGAACACCGGTACCGCCTCGCTCAAAGGCGAGGTCTGGTCACTGAACCAGCAAGCAGCATTGATGACCGATACGCCGCCCAAGGTCATGATCGCCGCGCTTGGCGAGCAGATGCTCAAAATCGCAGGCAAGCGGACCGACGGAACGATCCTCTGGTGCGTCGGACCCAAGACGCTCGAAGCACAGATCGTCCCGGTCATCAACGACGCCGCCGACAGCGCCGGTCGTCCCACTCCTCGTGTCGTGTGCAGCCTTCCCGTCTGCGTCACCGACAACCCGCAGCCAACGCGCGATTTCGTCGGCCAGATGCTCGCCGGTTACGCCGAGTTGCCGTCGTACCGGGCCATGCTCGACATCGAAGGTGTGCACGGCGTCGAAGAGATCTCGCTGATCGGTGACGAGGCAACGGTCAACGCCGGCCTCGACGCAATCGCAGCCGCGGGCGCCACCGACTTCACCGCCGTGGTCATCCCGGACGGCGATGGCCCGGCACGCACGCTGAACCTCCTGCAGGCCCGCACGAACTGACGGACTGTCACACTTTGGTCAGACCGGAGCGTGACGTTCTTGTCACACTTTGGTCTGACCGGAGCGTGACGGGAGCGTGACGCGGGCAGTGCGGCGAGGGTCAGGCGTCGCGCATGGCGTCGATGAACGGGGCAAACCGTTCGAGGTCGGCCATCACGTCGTCACGCGGGCCCTGCGACAGTACGAATACCGCACGCTTGAGGCCTTGCTCGGCCAACGCGGTGAGCTTCTCTTCGCTGTCGGGCACGCCGAACATTCCGAGTTCGATTTCGGCTGGATCGCGCCCGATGTCTTCGCAAGCTGTGACGATGTTGTCCCAACCGTCGATGCCATGACGGCCCCCAATCGGCATCCAGCCATCACAGAACTCGGCAATGTGTGCGGCAGTTTTTGGGCCGGCGGCGCCACCGAGGATGACGGGGGGACCCGGCTTTTGCGTTGGCTTGGGCCAGGCCCAGCTCGATTCGATCTGGACCTTGTCGCCGTTGAACGATGCTTCGTCCTGTGTCCACAGTGCTTTCATTGCCAGGATGTTCTCGCGTAGCAATTCGCGGCGTTCGCCGTAGGCAGTGCCGTGCTGAGCCATTTCTTCCTTGTTCCAGCCGTACCCGATCCCGAAGAGCATGCGGCCGTCGGACAGCGAGTCGACACTTGCGACTTCCTTGGCCGTGTGGATCGGATCGCGCTGGGCCACCAGGCAGATACCCGTGCCGATCTTGATCGTGCTGGTCACCGATGCGCACGCGCCGAGTGTGACGAACGGGTCGTGGGTGCGCCAGTAAAACTCGGGCAGCGGTGGAGCGCCGGCGCGGCCGCCCCAGGGTGTCGCCCGACTGGTCGGAATGTGCGAGTGCTCAGGGAACCAGAGCGACTCGAAGCCGTGGGCCTCGGCCTCTTTGGCCAGTTCGACGGGGTTGATCGTCTGGTCGGTCGGGAAGATGGTGACGCCGATATCCATGAGTTGAAGCTAGTGCCCTCAACGAACTCGCTCGCCGTCGGGGAAAGTTCAAGCTTCGTTTACCCGTTGGCGGACTAATTGCGAGTCGTCAACGGTTGGGTAAAGGTATGGCAACGAACGTCGACGCAATCGCCGACCGATTCGCAAAGGTCCGAGCTCGTACTGAACGGCTGTCGGCCCCGCTGTCAGCCGAAGATCAGGTCGTGCAGTCGATGCCCGACACCAGCCCGACGAAGTGGCATCGGGCGCACACCACTTGGTTCTTTGCCGAATTTGCATTGCACGCCGACGGCACAAGCGGACGCGTGTGGGATCGGCCCGAATACCGATTCCTGTATAACAGCTACTACGAGGCAGTCGGCGCACGGCACCCACGACCCCGACGCGGCCTCGTTACCCGCCCCTCCGTTGCTGAGGTTGCCGATTATCGCAATCACGTCGACAAGGAAATGCTCGAGCTGATCACCCGTGGTCTCGATATGGCAATCGCTGAGGTCGTCGAACTCGGCACGCATCACGAAGAGCAGCATCAAGAGCTCCTGCTGATGGACATCAAGCACGTCCTCTCTATGAATCCTGCCGTCGGCACGGCCTACGCCGACCGTCCGCATGCACCGGCGGTCGACCCTGGGCCCAGCAACTGGGTTGACTTCGCCGGCGGTCTCGCCGACATCGGTGTCGACCACGAGGCCGATGGCTTCTCGTTTGACAGCGAAGGCCCGAGCCACCAGGTGCTGCTGTACCCGTACTCCCTGGCTGATCGGCTCGTGACAGCAGGGGAGTGGATTGGTTTCATCTCCGATGGCGGTTACCAACGACCTGAGCTGTGGAAGTCCGACGGCTGGTACCGCGCGCAATCCGAGGGGTGGACCGCTCCCGAATATTGGCGGCCTGACCCGGATCAGCCCGACGCTTGGTGGGTCCACACGCTGACCGGTTTACGGTCGGTCGATCTGCACGAACCCGTCGTTCATGTCTCGCACTACGAAGCCGACGCGTTCGCTGCGTGGTCAGGCGCTCGCCTACCCACGGAGTTCGAATGGGAAGCTGCTGCTGCCGATTATGCGGTTGTCGGTAACGTCCTCGATGAGCAACGCGACGACTTCACCTTCCACCCGGCAGCTGCCGGGCCGGCCTCAGGTGGCCTCCGCCAACTCTTCGGCGACTGCTGGGAATGGACATCTTCGGCGTACCAGCCGTACCCGGGCTTCGCGATCGCCGACGGTGCGATCGGGGAGTACAACGGCAAGTTCATGTCCGGCCAGCAGGTGTTGCGCGGCGGATGTGTGTTCACGCCACCCGGCCACACCAGGTCGACCTACCGCAACTTCTTCCACCCGCACACTCGCTGGCACGCCTCGGGCGTCCGGCTGGCCACCGATTGTCAGTGAGCCAGACAACAGCAGGCAGTCAGGAATCTCTTATGAACGAACCCTCCGAGACCACAATCTTCGACACCGAATCGATCGACGGTCGAGTCGATCCCAAAACGGAACTCCTCCGCGCTCTGCGAAGCCATCCCCGAACAGTGCCACCGCGCTGGCTGTACGACGACCGAGGCAGCGAGCTCTACAGTCAGATCACGGGGCTGCCCGAGTACTACCAGACCGAGGCCGAACGCTCGATCCTCGAGGCCAACGCCGCAATGATCGCCGAGATCACGGGCGCCACCACGGTGATCGAACTTGGGTCAGGCACGAGTGACAAGACACGCACGCTGCTCGATGCGTTCGTTGCGCACGGTTCGATCGACCGGTTCGCTCCACTCGATGTGAGTGAAGCCACCCTGATTGAGGCTGCCGCAATGCTCGGTGAGCGTTACCCGGACCTCGAAGTTGCGCCCGTTGTTGGCGACTTCAATCGGGACCTCCATCGGCTGCCGACCGGCGGCACAAGGTTGGTCGCTCTCCTCGGCGGCACGATCGGTAACTTTTACCAGGAGGAGCGGCGCGCCTTCCTCGGTGCGCTCTCTGATGTACTCGAACCGGGTGATTGGCTGATCCTTGGCGTCGACCTAGTGAAGCCGATCGACCGCCTCGTCGCCGCATATAACGACAGCCAAGGAGTCACCGATGCGTTCATCCGCAATGCGCTCAACGTGATCAACCGCGAACTCGACGGGAATATCGATGTCGGCAACTTCGACTACGTACCGTTCTGGGACGGCCGTGAGGAACGCATCGATATGCGGCTCCGTGCCTGCGAACCCGAGCATGTTCGGATTGAGGCGCTTGACCTCGACCTCGACCTGGAAGCGGGCGAAGAGCTGCGCATCGAGGTCTCAACCAAGTTCCGGCAAGACAAGCTGCTCACTGACCTGGCCGAAATCGGTTTCGCCGATGGTGAGTTCTTTACCGATACGGCTGGCGACTTCGGCCTCGCCCTCGTTCGTCGTCAATCGTAGAACTCAGGATGAGAGCTGAGCATCGAGCCAGTCGGTGATGCCAGCAACGACTTCGGGCCACTCGGGCTCGTTCATGCATTCGTGCCGCAGGCCAGCCCACACCTTGCGCGTCACGTTCGGAAGTTCGCCGATTGCCTCTGATGCCAATGGCGGCACCAGGGTGTCGGATTCGCCGTGCAGTACGTAGGTGGGCTGTGTGATCTTTTCGATTACCGGCGAGGTTGCCTTCATCGCGTCGAGGATTCGGCGGCCGAGCGCTGCAGTCGAGCCGTCGACACGCAGCGGGTCGTTGTTGTAGCTCTCTTGGACGTCGACGTCGCGTGTCAGGATCGACCCGTCGAAGTCCGATTTCACGTGGAGCTTCGGGGCCACGCGGCTCAGTACGGGTATAGCCACCCGCTGCCACAGCGGAATTTTGGCACTGAGGGCCGGAGCGCTCAGCACGGCGAGATCGGGCTGCGGACGATCGCTCACCAGGTATGTCGCGGAGACCAGGCCGCCGAGCGAGTGGCCCATCAAGACGACGGGAACCCCAAGTTCGCGCCGCTCGACGAGGAGGTCGGCAACGTCGTCGACGTACTCGCTGAAGTCGTTGACGAACGCGCGGCGACCGCCGGATTCGCCGAAACCACGCTGGTCGAAACCGAGCGTGTCGTAGCCCGCAGCAGCGAGTGCCTCGCCCACGTGTTCGTAGCGGCCGGAGTGTTCGCCGATGCCGTGCACAAGCAGGATTGCTGCTTTCGGTGCGTCAGCGGCCCAGCACCGCCGGAGCTGCTCAAGCCCATCGCGTGTCGTACCGAAGCTGATCGTCGCTGTGCTCACGGCAGTTCAAGCTATCGGGAGGGTCCGGCGCTCGAAAATCACCGCTCAGCGGTCAGTTCCATTTCGATCCACTCAGACGTGTCGAGCTGTTCATTGCGTGGCCGAATGGGGGCCCGGGCCGGCGGTCGAACCAGCGCCCTGGTGCGTTGCCACCACGAGGGTTGTGCGGCCGCCGCCTTTTGTTGTACTCGTTCCAGGTCGACGCGCACCTGCTCGGCGATTTGGCGGTTGGTCAGACGGAGGATCATCAGGAGAGCGACGTCCATAGCCGAGATGCGGCCGTGGCAGGTCACGACGTGGCCGACTTCGACGATTCGTTCAGCTGATGCCTCGGACCCGAACTCGGCGAGCTTGGGGCCAGCCAGCCAGTGCGTGGCCGCGGGCCTCTCGGCTAATAGCCCGGCAGCGGCGACCACGACAGTGCCGGTCGAGCTGGCCGCCACCCATTGGCACGACGGCTCGACGCTCCGGAGCCATGCGAGCAAAGCCTCGTCGTGCGAGGTTCGCTCGACCCCGATTCCGCCGGGAATCAACACGACATCGGGCCGAGGGGTTTCGGCAAAGGTTTGCTCGACGTTGCGTCGCCCACCGATGCCGACAACTTCGCCTCGAACAGCTCCGACACCAATGAGTCGACAATCAGCCAGCCCGGACAGGGCGAGCTGCCGAAAGGCGAGCGCGAAGGCTTCGCACTCGTCGGTCGAGACACCGGGAAACAGCACGAGGGCCACCTGCACAGCAACAGCTTCCCACAGCCCGAAGTTGGCGGCCGTGGTTCCGTAGGGTCACAGGATGACCACCGCCACGAGTACGACCGCACGCGACCGACTGTCCACGACAGGTGTCTGGTACTTCACCGATGGGATGTCGTCAGGAGAGGCCGCCGAGGCTGCTGGCCGCATCGAATCGCTCGGCTATTCGACCCTGTGGCTTCCTGACACAATCGGCCGAGACCCGTTTGCGCACATCGCGTGGCTTGCCTCGCAGACCACAACGCTGCAGTACGCCACTGGCATTGCCAACATCTTCCACCGTCATCCGGGGCCGATGAAGCAGGCAGCAAACACGCTCGCGGAGCAGACAGGTGGCCGCTTCGTGCTCGGCCTGGGTGTGAGTCACGGGCCGATGGTCGCCGGGCTGCGCGGCCTCGACTACTCCAAGCCGCTGACCAAGATGCGGGACTACCTCGCAGCAATGGAAACTCAGCCATACCGCGGCATCGCACCCGAAGACGAGCCGCTTGTTCTGCTCGCTGCGCTGGGACCGAAAATGCTCGAACTGTCGGCGTCCGCTGCTGACGGTGCTCACCCGTACTGGACGACACCGGAGCACACAGCGATGGCCCGTGAAACCATTGGGCCTGATGCACTGCTGTGTGTCGAACAGAAGGTGGTGCTCACCACCGACGCCGACGCAGCACGTGCGGCTGGCAACCAGCAGATCGACCGTTACGCCGCGCTGCCGAACTATCGCAACAACTGGATCCGACTCGGCTTCACCGAGGACGAGATCGAGCAGCGTGACCACCGTTTCGTCGATGCCGTGGTCGTGTGGGGTGACGAGGATCGGGTGCGGTCCGGGGTGCAGGCGCACTACGACGCTGGCGCTGACCATGTCTGTGTGCAGCCGGTCAACCCCGACATGTCAGCCGACATCGACTGGAATGTGCTCGAACTTCTTGCACCCAGCTGATTGTTCTGCTGGCTCGGCGAGCCGCGTGTATCCACTCGGTGAGAAGATCGGGCCATCTTCCGCCGCCTGCAGACCCGTCGCCTCGACAAGGCCCGCGCCCACGTGGACGGCACGCTGCACCGAGTAAGAGAACTCGGAGTGACAGCGCTGCGGGTTCTTGAGGTGGTGTATAGCGAACGCAAGGGGTGCAGGGCCATCGTCATCGACGAGGGCGGCGCCATGCTCGATGTCTGGTTCTGGTGGTACCAAGCGTCAGACGGCGAGCTGGTGATCTGTCGTGCGGGCGCCCACGATGCGGCTGACCCGGGTGGCATTGCAGCGCTGTCCTACGGCGACGAGCAGCGACGCGGCGTGATCGACCGCGTGCCAAGGGACGTGATGGCCCTGTACCTGCGATCTCAGCTGTTGGAGAGCGAGCGGTTCAGTTGATGGACCGAATGGTCACCGTTCGTCAGCGCTCGAACCAGTTGCCGCTGACGATCGGCGTCAGTTTGAGCCCGCCGCCGTACTGGTAGGCCCACGCTCTCACGCCTCTGGTCGTGGTGATGGCGATTCGGCGGTAATGGCCGCCAACCGTTCCTTCTTCTGCGTCAAGCACCTTAAGGCATTGGTCGATCGATGATTCGAGCAGCGCGTATGCCCGACCGATGACCGCGCTGCTGCTCGTGCTCTCGAACTGTGCGCCGGGATAGCCGAGGCCGGTGTCGAACACCTGCCCGGGAGCGCTGTCCGGCCGGCCCTCGTCGACAACGAAGGGCTCGAGGAAGTGCCAGCGGACGTCGCCCGGCTGCAGAGTTCCGTACACAAAAAGATGAGAGAGCGGCGGGGCTCCGCTGTTTCCAGACGACACGTTGAGAGAATGCCACATGGCTCTGCACGGATGGTCAGCTGAGACGGCATTGTCTGCCGCGCGTCTGTGCGTCCACCCGTGTTCTGGACCGACCGCCCGGA
>JBLIMF010000052.1:0-15318 GCA_047638615.1 Gammaproteobacteria bacterium | reverse complement strand
ACACCGGGCTGAGTGGGAACACCGGGCTGAGTGGGAACACCGGGCGAGTACGCTGGAAGAATGGCCAATTCATCCATTCAGAAGCTGATCGACACCGGTATGCAATTTACCGAGCCGACACGCAAGCAGGCGGAGAAAATCGTGCAGAAGCTCGTGAAGGCAGGTGATCTCCAGAAGGGGGAGGCCGAGAAGGCCATCACGCAGCTCGTCGAGCGCGGCAAGGAGACCACGGAAAGGGTCACCGAGACTGTTCAGCGCGAGGTAGCCAAGCAGGTTGGTTGGATGTCGGAACGTTTCGACGAGTTGGAAGATCGATTCGAAGAACTGGCCGAGCAGCTCGCAGACCGTGTCGGGGCCAACGACAAGAAGAAGCCGACCGCCGAAGAGCCTGAGACAAAGAAGACGGCAACGAAAAAAGCTCCCGCCAAAAAGAAGACGGCAACCAAAAAAGCTCCCGCCAAAAAGAAGACGGCAACCAAAAAAGCTCCCGCCAAAAAGAAGACTGCTGCGACGAAGTCTGCAGCGGTCGGCTCTTCGGGCGTCCGTAAGGTCGCTACGAAGCGCTCCGCACGCTCGGAGTGAGCTGACCTCATGGCGCCCCGTCGGCGGCTGGATGCAGAATTGGTTCGTCGTGAACTCACGTCCAGTCGTACCGAAGCGCAGAACATGATTGCTGCCAATCGTGTCTTGGTGAACGGTTCCATTGCAGACAAGGGCTCTCGTCAAGTCGCACCAGGTGACGCTGTCATCCTTGAAGGCCCGCCCGCGCGTTTCGTCGGGCGAGGCGCAGAGAAACTTGAGGGTGCGCTCGAACGGTTTCAGCTCAACGTCTCAGGCCTTCGTGCACTGGATGCAGGCGCATCGACGGGCGGCTTCACCGATTGTCTTTTGCAGCGTGGCGCGTGTCAGGTCGTCGCACTCGACGTCGGGCATGGCCAACTCCACGAACGTCTCCGGGCCGATGACCGCGTGGTCAACATGGAGCGGACCAACGTTCGTCACATCAGCGCCAACGACATCGGCGGACTCGTTGACATTGTCGTTGGTGACCTGTCATTCATCTCACTCACGCTGGTAATTCCCGCGCTGGTGTCGGTGTGCCAACCTGGAGCCTCCATGGTGATGCTTGTCAAACCGCAGTTCGAAGCCGGCCGATCCGAGGTGGGCAAAGGTCGCGGCATCATCACTGACCCAGCCATTCACGAACGCGTGAAGGGTGAGGTAGCCGATGCCTTCGTTGCGTCGGGTTGCTCGATCGTCGACTGGGCCGTCTCGCCAATTACCGGCGCTGACGGCAACGTGGAGTTCCTGGTGTGGGTCACGGCCCCCTCAGATGCCAATGCGGGTGTTACGGAGAACACGCAATGAGCGGCGTCGCTTTGGTTGCACATCACCAACGGGACACGTCGCGGTCGCATGGCCTCTTGGCCGCAGCTTGGTGTGCTCAGCACGGCCATGACTTTTGGATGCCGGCCCAAGATGCTGACGCGCTCGGCCTCGCCGGGCACCAGAGTAATCGACCCATTTCCGAGGCCGACCTCGTGCTGAGTCTCGGCGGCGATGGCACCATGCTGCGCAGCGTCGGCCTGCTCGACGGGGCAGCAACCCCGCTCCTCGGCGCCAACCTCGGTTCGCTTGGGTACCTGACCGAAGTCGAGCCTGACCATCTTGCCGATGCGCTCGCCAAGTTCTTTGCCGGACCCGAAACAGGGGAGTGGAGCATTGATGATCGAATGATGCTTGACGTCTCGGTCAATGGTGCGTCAGCAGGCCGTGCACTGAACGAGGCGGTTGTCGAAAAAAGCCAATCGGGTCACACCGTGCGACTCCTCGCGCGCATCGATGGTGAACCGTTCACCCATTACGCAGCCGACGGCCTGATCGTGGCGACTCCGACTGGGTCGACCGCCTACTCGCTTTCTGCCCGCGGCCCAATTGTGTCGCCCCGCCATCGAGCAGTTCTGTTGACACCCGTCTCGCCGCACATGCTGTTCGACCGGTCGCTCGTGCTCGATCCGTCCGAAATTGTTGAGATTGAGGTCTCGGGCCACCGACGCGCCGAATTGGCCATCGATGGTCAGCCGATTGCACAACTCGTCCAAGGAGACGTCGTCACCTGCATTCCGTCAGAGGTCACGGCAAACTTTGTCCGGTTCGGTGCGTATCGATATCACCAAATCCTGAAAGCGAAGTTTGGGCTCACTGATCGTTAGCAGGGCTTTTCCATGAAATCGAACAAAAGTTCGATCTGATCCGCAACTCTGTGACACTCAGTTGCGATACTGGGCCTCGTGTTGACGGAACTCCACATTGAGAACCTCGGCGTCATCGAACGCCTCGAACTGATGCTTGGCGGTGGCTTAACCGCTCTCACGGGCGAAACCGGTGCTGGTAAGACAATGCTCGTCGATGCGATCGAGCTTCTCGTTGGCGGTCGCGCTGATACCTCGATCGTTCGCTATGGCGCTGAGGAAGCCCGCGTCGACGGACGCTTTGTGGCTGTCGACGGCACCGAAACAATTCTGAGCCGCGTCGTCCCAGCCGTTGGTCGGTCGCGGGCCTACGTGAATGGCCGCCTGGCAACCGTGACTCTGCTTGCCGATGCTGCGGCCGATGCGGTCGACCTCCACGGGCAGCACGCCCACCAACACCTGCTGTCGACTGCCACGCAACGCGCCGCACTCGACACCTACGGAAATGTTGATCTCGGTCCGCTCCGAGCAGCCCGAGCACGCCTCACCGAGATTGATGCCAGCCTGGCTGCGTTGGGTGGCGATGAGCGCTCCCGGGCGCGTGAAATCGACCTTTTGACATACCAGGTTGACGAACTCAACGCGGCGAACATCGTCGATTCAGGCGAAGACTTGGTGCTTGACGCCGAAGAGTCCGTGCTATCTGACGCGTCGGCGCATCGGGCAGGCGGCACCACGGCGTACGGGCTCCTTGCTGATGAAGAGGGCGCTCGCGATTCCCTCGGTAACGCGCTCGCTGCGATCGACGGGCGCCAGCCGTATCTCCGCCACGCGACTCGGCTGCACGAAGTACTTGCGGAGGTCGATGACCTCATCGCCGAACTGCGTGACGTTGCCGATGCGATTGATGAGTCACCAGAACGTCTCACCGAGCTGCGCGAACGGCGTCAGATGCTCAAGGATCTGCAACGCAAGTACGGCGACAGTCTGAGTGCCGTGATGGTCTTCCATGCCGAATCGGAAGACCGTCTCCGTGAACTTGAAAGGTTCGACGAGCGCGCTGCGGCACTCGACGTCGAACGAAAGTCGGCCCTCATCGAGGAACGCTCGGCTGCCGAGGGTGTCGGTAACGCCCGCCGAGTAGCGGCGCCGAAGCTGGCAAATGCTGTGCAGAAACGTTTACGGACGCTGGCGATGCCGAATGCAGCGATCGCCGTCGAAGTCGGTGAGCACGCTGATGATCATCCAGGCGATCGGGTTCAGTTCCTTCTCGCCGCCAACCCTGGATCACCAGTTCTCCCGCTCAACCGCGTGGCATCTGGCGGCGAGCTCGCTCGAGCGATGCTTGCGCTGCGGCTCGTGCTGGCCGAATCCTCAGCAGTGTCGTCAGGCACCTCAGGCCACGACACGTTGGTCTTCGACGAGGTCGACGCCGGTATCGGGGGAGAGGCTGCGCAGGCGGTCGGCGACGCCCTCGCGCGGCTCGGTCGTCACCACCAGGTTCTCGTCGTCACACACCTCGCTCAGGTTGCGGCAGCAGCCGAATCCCAAATCTCGGTTTCGAAGAAGGTCAGAAAAGGCGCAACCTTTGCCTCGGCCAAGCGGCTCGAGGGAGACGAGCGGGTTGACGAGATTGCTCGGATGTTGTCTGGCAAGTCGACTGACTCTGCACTCGAGCACGCTCGAGAACTACTGACGTGAAATTTCGACACGAGAGGGCACCAAGGTTCCGCGAAGCGCGGTATGGTGATTGACCGTCGTGTTATTGTCTGACGGAGGTCTGAAATGCCCAAACACATTTTTGTGACAGGAGGCGTTGCCAGCTCTCTCGGCAAGGGCCTCACCGCGTCGTCCCTTGGTCGGCTGTTGAAGCTGCGAGGTTTGCGAGTCACCCTCCAAAAGCTCGATCCATACATCAACATTGACCCAGGCACGATGAATCCGTTCGAGCACGGTGAAGTCTTCGTGACCGATGACGGTGGTGAGACCGACCTCGACCTTGGCCACTACGAACGCTTCATCGACGAGAACTTGTCGCGTAACTCAAATGCCACCACTGGTTCGATCTATCAGTCGGTGCTTGCTGCAGAACGACGCGGCGACTACCTCGGCAAGACTGTTCAGGTCATCCCACACATCACCGACGAAATCAAACGTCGCGTCGAACGCGTGGCACGTAACGATGTTGACGTCGTGATCACCGAGGTCGGTGGCACCGTTGGCGACATCGAGATACTCCCATTCCTGGAAGCAATCCGTCAGTTCCGCAACATGGTCGGCCGCGATAACGTTTGCTATATCCACGTGACGCTCGTGCCATTTATCGGCCCGGCAGGTGAGCAGAAGACCAAGCCAACACAGCACTCGGTAACTGAACTCCGCAGCCGCGGCATCCAGCCCGACGTGATCGTCTGCCGTAGCGAGGAACCGTTGAGCGACGAACTCAAGCGCAAGGTATCGGCCATGTGCGACGTCGATCTGCGTGCGGTCGTCAACGCCGCGGATGCCAATAATATTTACGAGCTCCCGCTTATCCTTCACGACGAGGGTCTCGACGACTTCGTGTGTGACGTTCTGCGGATCGAAGGCGAAGTCGACCTGACGTACTGGCAGCAGTTCGTGAGGAAGGTGGAAGCTGCTGTGAAGCCGGTCCGTATTGGTCTGATTGGCAAGTACATCCAGCTTCCCGACGCCTATCTGTCTGTCGTCGAAAGCTTGAAGCACGCCGGATTCCATCATGGTGCCGACGTCGAGATCGAATGGATCCAGTCCGAAAATGTCGAAGGCCTGCTCGCTGCCGGCCAGCTCAGCCATCTCGACGGCATCGTCATTCCCGGGGGCTTCGGCCACCGCGGTGTCGAGGGCAAGATCGCCGCTGCCAAATACGCGCGTGAAGAGCACGTGCCGTGTCTCGGCATCTGCCTCGGGCTCCAGGCAATGACCATCGACTATGCCCGCAACGTTGTGGGGCTGACCGACGCCAACTCGACTGAGTTCGATCCGACCACGCAGTATCCAGTCATCGATTTGATGCTCGACCAGCGGGGCATCGAAGATAAGGGCGGAACCATGCGCCTCGGTGCGTACTACGCCGTACTTGCTGCTGGCTCCCAGGTGGCAGCGGCGTATGGCGAGCCGGTTGTTTCCGAGCGGCACCGTCATCGCTACGAGTTCAACGAGCAGTACCGCAGCCAGCTCGAAGAGCATGGCCTCTGGTGCTGCGGAACCTCGCCAGACAGCCGCCTCGTAGAATTTATCGAACTTCCGGGTCACCCGTTCTGGGTTGCGACGCAGGCGCATCCCGAGTTCAAGAGCCGACCCGACCGGCCGCATCCGTTATTCCGCGAACTCATTGCGGCGGCACTTACGAGGCGCGCCGCCGTGTCGCCCGACAACGCACCAGTCGTCCCTGCGTCGCCCGAACCGTCGTTGACCTAAGCAATGTCTGCATTCAAGCGAGTCGGTGAGTCGCTGGTCCACCAGGGCTATGTCTGGCACGTCGCCGTCGCCGAGTTCGTTGCACCGGATGGCACGCCGTTCACCCGGGACATTGTGCGATCTCCGGGTGCCGTCGGCGTTGTCCCGTTGATATTCGATGCCGAAGGGAACGCGTCCACCGTGCTTGTCAAGCAGTACCGCCCGCCCTACGACGCCGACGTCATCGAGATCCCGGCCGGGATGCGCGACATCGCCGGCGAAGATACCGCCGAGGTTGCTCGCCGTGAACTCATCGAGGAGGCTGGCCTGATCGCCGGCAACCTCGAGCTGCTCGCCGAGACCTATCCCTCGCCAGGCATGACCGACTCGGTGATGTCGATCTATCTCGCCACCAACTGCACCCTCACAGCGACTGATCGTCAGGGTCCCGAAGAGACGTATATGGAAATCCTCCATCTGCCGCTCGTCGACGCAATTGCGATGATCGACTCGGGTGAGATTCGCGACGCCAAAACAGTCACGGGTCTACTCCTCGCCGAACGACGACTCCGTTCCGCCGACGCTACCTAAACTGCCATGGCGCGTGTCGAGCTCCCGCTTGAGGTTGAGGAGTTCCTGTCGTGGATGGTCGCTGAGAAGGGCCGCTCGCCAAACACGCTGGCTGCGTATCGGCGTGATCTGACCGCGTACTGGACGTGGTTGAGTGGTCGTGAACGGACGGTGCTCAACGTTGTGCACAACGAACTCGTCGAGTTCGTCGCAGCACGTCGTGCATCTGAGGCGGCCACGTCATCGATCGCACGTCAGCTCGCAGCACTCCGCATGCTCCATCGGTATCTGGCAATCGAGGGCGAACGCCCAGACGATCCGGCCGCAGACCTTGAAGGGGTGCGCGTGCCATCCGGCATCCCGAAGCCACTCGATGAATCGCAAATCACCAGCCTGCTCGACGCAGTCATCGGCACCGAGCCAGCAGATCATCGCGATCGCGCTCTCCTCGAGTTGCTCTACGCCACCGGTGCTCGGATCTCCGAAGCAGTCGGTCTGTCGATTGGTGACATCAACCTCGATGATCGTCTGGTCCGCCTTTACGGCAAAGGCGCCAAGGAACGAATCGTGCCGTTCGGTGGGAGCGCCGCACGGGCATTCGATGATTGGTTTTCCACGTCAGGCCGCGCCCGCCTCGTCCCTCTGCAGTGGAAACGTCGTGGTGATGCCGAGGCAATTTTCCTGAACACCCGCGGCGGACGGCTGACGCGGCAGGCTGCCTGGTTGATTGTCAAGAAGTACGGCGAACGAGCGGGCATTATCGGCCAGCTCTCGCCACACGTTTTGCGTCACTCGTGCGCGACTCACCTTCTCGACCATGGAGCAGACCTTCGCGTCGTGCAGGAGATGCTCGGTCATGCATCGATCTCGACCACACAGGTGTACACACGGGTCAGCCAAGAACGTTTGTGGGACGTGTACCGGTCGAGCCATCCCCGAGCCACACTGTGCTGATGTCGTCGCTGTCTTTGAACCCCATCCAGTGGTGGCACTTGATTGCTCGCTTTGTCACGTCATTACTCGGAACCCCACCATCGGTTGCCAATGAAATATGGGCGGATAACTATTTGACCAAGGGGGAGCGGCTGCTCTGGGTGCAGCTCAGTAACCAAGATCGCCGTCACAGCATCGCTGTAGCTCAACGCTTCGTCGAGAATCGGCCCGGAGCAATCGTCGCCGAAGTCGCCGGTGCGCTGCTCCACGACGTCGGTAAAATCGAGTGCCAACTTGGCACGTTCGGCCGAGTTGCGGGAACCGTCATTGGACCGCGTGGTAAACGGTTCGCCGCATATCACGACCATGAAGCGATCGGCGCCAAGATGGCAGCCGACGTTGGCTCGGAGGTCGCAACGGTCGAACTCATTGCTGGCTACGGTCCGGCGATTGGCAGCCTGCACCGCTCCGATCACGCCTGACGGTTCGGTCTCGTCGGGGTGCTACGTGGCAGCCGGTTGCAACAGTCGTTCGACGCGTTGACGATTGACGCCAGCGCGGAGGCACACCCACCCGAGCAGGCCGAGCCAGATGCCGACGATGCCGAGCGACCGCGTTGCAAGAACAAGCACAGCAATTGGCAGCACGGCAAGCAGAAACGCGAAGGCCGTACGGCCAATGAATCGGTAGTCGCCAGCCCCAATCAGGATGCCATCGCATGCAAATGCGACCGCACCAGGCAGGAGCAGCACAGCGAGCAGGAAAAGGCCGCTCGTGGCTCGACTGATGACGGCGTCATCGTTACTAAAGGCGCGGGCGACCAGCGGTGCTGAAGTAGCGACAAGCACCGTGAGTCCAGCTGCAACGAACAGCGATAAGCGAATGATCCGCCTCGCTAAGTCGAGCGCTGCGGTGGTCCCGGCGACTCCGGTGTCGCGGCCCAACTCCTCGGCGATGAGTGTCTGCGCTGGAACCGCAAGCCCATCGAGCACCAGGGCGAGGAAGATGAACATGGTCACCACGATCTGGTGGGCGGCCAGCGTCGGTACGTCGATTCGGGCAGCGATCGCCGTCGCACCCGTGAACACACCGAGGATCGATGCGACGCGGAGCAGCAGGTGGCGCCCGGCCGTGAGGAGCGGCATCATTTCGGCCCAGTTGGGCGACCAGAGCGTGGCGTCAACGAGGCGTCGGCGGATCACGATGAGGAAGACGACGCCCGCACCGGTTTGGGCCACCACCGTCGACCATGCGGCGCCCGCAATGCCCATGTCGAACCTGAAGACGAGGACTAACTCGATCACGACGTTCACGATGTTCGAGCAGACGAGAATCACGAGCGGGGTTCGGTAGTCAGAGGAGCCGCGTTGCACGCCTTGCGCCGCAAGTGAAACTACGACGAACGGCACGCTGAGCGCGGCGATGCGAAGGTACTCCACAGCGAAAGCAGCGACCTCGCCGTCGGCGCCGAGCGCCGCCGTCAGAGGATGCGCGAAGCCGATCAGCACTGGCACTGCAAGCATGCCGACCATGGCGGCCAGCCACAGTGCCTGCACGCCGACATTGGCCGCCTCGGCAGGGTTTCCGGCGCCCAGTCGGCGCGCGACTCGTTCGGTGGTGCCGTAGGTAATGAAGTTGCTGCTTGCAATGACGAGCGAAAGTACGGAGATCGCAATGGCGAGGCCACCGAGTTGATCGGTTCCGAGGCGGCCGACAACTGCGGTGTCGACAAGTCGGTACAGCGGCTCGGCAGCAAGAGTTCCAAGGGCAGGAACGGCGAGAGCGATGACCCGTCGATCGACGTTGTTCAAGCGCGGCATACGGTTATGCAGGCAACATGCCGATGTTCGCGTATGCGCGCTCGACGGTCGCTGCTGCGACTTCACGCGCGCGGCCTGCGCCAACCTGCAACAGCCGAGCGAGCTCACCGCGGTCTTCCATAAGTTCGGCGTATCGGGCCCGAATCGGGTCGAGGACGGCCAAGACGGCTTCGCCGGTAGCAACCTTCAAGGCGCCATACTGCTCGTACTCGTCAGCAACTGCCTGCGGGGTCCGATCGGTAGCAGCGGCGTGGATTTCGAGCAAGTTGCTCACGCCCGGCTTGCTTTCGCGGTCGAATCGCACTGCGTCGGCGCCAGTGTCGGAGTCGGTGACTGCACGTTTGAACTTCTTCATGACGGCCTTGGCGTCGTCAATGAGGTAGACGCAGCCAAGGTCGGAGTCGTCGGACTTCGACATCTTCGACCCGGGGTCTTGCAGGCTCATCACGCGGGCACCCGCCTTCGGGGTGACGGCTTCTGGAATGACGAAGGTGTCGCCAAAGCGGTGGTTGAAGCGCACCGCAGCGTCGCGCGTGATCTCGATGTGTTGTCGCTGATCCTCACCGACGGGTACGTGATTGGTGTCGTACAGGAGAATGTCGGCGGCCTGGAGGGCCGGGTAGGTGAAAAGCCCACCACTGATAAAATCTTGTTCGCGTTTGGCCGACTTGTCTTTGAACTGGGTCATCCGAGAGAGCTCGCCGTAGCTGACGGTGCACTCCATCACCCAACCAAGTTGGTTGTGTTCGGGCACGTGGCTCTGGGCAAAGACTGTTGCCACGCCGGGGTCGAGGCCGATGGCGAACAACATGGCGGCGGTGCGCAGGGTCGCAGCACCGACTTGGCCAGGCTTGTCAGTGACTGTCAGGGCATGCAGGTCGACTACTCCGTGGAACGCATCGGCCTGGTGCTGACCGTTGACCCAGTTACGCAAGGCTCCGAGGTAGTTACCGATGTGCAGATCACCGGTGGGCTGGATACACGACAGGACACGTGGCTTCGTCCGCGTTGTTGGAACGGTTGTCGCAGCGTTGTCGGTCACGTCCGAGACGATACCGCTGGTCGCCCTGCGCCTTCTGTATCGTTTGTTGAGATGGTTGACGTCGCGACACCGGTCTATGAGGGACCGTTCGATTTGCTGTTGCAGCTGATTCTTAAAGAACAGGTCGATATTTACGAGATCAATCTCTCAACAATCGTCGATGCCTTTGTACGCGAACTGGACCGGATCAAGGTTCTCGATCTCGATGTGGCAACCAGCTTCCTGCTCATCGCCGCCACGCTCGTCGACCTCAAAGCCCGTCGCCTTCTGCCAAACATGAGCGACGGTGACCTCGACGAAGAGTTCGCACTGTGGGAAGAGCGCGACATGCTGCTCGCTCGTCTCCTTGAAGCAAAAACCTTCAAAGATGTGGCATCGGTCTTCGACCGGCTCGCCGAAGAGGCCGACAAAACGTTTCCGCGTGTCATCGGCCCCGACGAACGCTTTGCTGACGCTGTTCCCGACATGCTCGAAGGCACCAGCCTGAAACGATTCCAGAACGCAGCAATCAAGGCGCTGACGCCACGGCCGAAGCCGATTGTCGACCTGTTCCACGTGGACCCGATCAAGATCACTGTGGCCGATGCCGTGTCGGAACTGCTCGAAGAGCTACCACGTGCTGGCCGCATTTCATTTCGCCAGCTCACCGCGCAGTTTGCCGACCGGATCGACGTCATCGTCCGGTTCCTCGCACTGCTCGAATTATTCAAGCAAGGTGCCATCGAACTCGATCAATCCGAGCGGTTCGGTGACATCAACGTCGTCTGGTCGATGGGCGACGACTTCGACTCCAACACCATCCTGATTGACGCTTACGAGGGCTGACATGACCGAACTTGCCCCACCAGACCCGGACGCACCCGTGCCCCCGAGCACCGAGAGCAGCCAGACCGACAGCAACGCCGCAAGGGAGGTTGACAACAGCTTTTCCGATGAAATTCTCGTCCCGGTTGCAGACCAAATCTCAGCGTTCAAACGAGCCATTGAAGCCATCATCCTCGTTGCCCACGACCCGGTTTCTCCGGAAATGCTGGCGCAGCTCATCGAGCAGCCGGTCACACTGGTTGATCAGTGGTGCGAAGAACTCGCTGCGGCCTACGGTCAGGCCGGCAATGGGTTTGAACTGGCCCGAGTGGCTGGTGGATTTCGGTACCAGACAGCGGCCGACCTGACGCCCTACGTCGAGCGCTTCCTGCTCCACGATCAGCGCGCCCGGCTTTCGGGCGCAGCTTTGGAGACACTCGCTATCGTTGCGTACAAGCAGCCGATCTCGCGGGCCCAAGTCGGAGCCATTCGCGGCGTGGACCCGGACGGCGTGATTCGCACGTTGGCGGCACGTGGCTACATCGAAGAGATCGGTCGGGACGACGGGCCTGGCCAGGCAATATTGTTCGGAACGACGGACGTCTTCCTCGAGAAGCTCGGCCTCGATTCGCTCGACAACTTGCCCGCCATTGCCGAGTTCATTCCCGGTGCCGACGTGATCGAGCTTCTGGAGCACGGGCTTCGCGTCACTCCGCACATCGAGGTCGCGTCGACCGCTGTGCAGCACGCGGACAACTCCGAGTCCGACAACTCCGAGTCCGACAACTCCGAGTCCGACGCTTACGAAGGGGCCGATGCAACATGAATGACGACGCCGGGTTCGAGCCGCCCCTCTGGGAACAGCTCGCCGAAAAAAACTCTCACCTCCACCAGGGCATTCGGTTGCAGAAAGTGCTTGCGTCAACTGGTTGGGGAAGTCGCCGTGTGTGCGAAGAACTCATTGCAGAAGAGCGCGTCACCGTCAACGGCGAAGTCGCGATTCTTGGGCGCCGTGTCGACCCTGACAACGACACCGTCGAAGTCGATGGCGCACCCATCGGCGTGAGGCCCGGACTCGTTTACTACCTCCTCAACAAGCCCCGGGGCGTCGTGACGACGAGCAAAGACACGCACGGCCGACCCACAGTCGTCGAACTCGTTCCGGCCGAGCCGCGGATCTTCTCGGTTGGCCGGCTCGATGCCGATACCGAAGGGCTCTTGCTGTTGACCAACGACGGCGATCTCGCCAATCGGATTGCCCATCCGTCGCACGGCGTCGACAAGGAATACCTCGCACAGGTCGATGGCGGAATGGTTTCGCCCGGAGGGATCCGCTTACTGCGTGACGGCGTCGAACTCGAAGACGGTGTCACGGCGCCGGCTCGGGTGTCCCAGCCCGAGCCAGGCACGCTTCGGCTCACGATCCACGAAGGCCGGAACCGGCAGGTCCGGCGAATGTGCGAGGCGGTCGGGCACACGGTCACGCGTCTTGTCCGCACCCGCATCGGTCCGCTGACCGACACATCGTTGAAGCCGGGGGAATGGCGGGAACTGACCGCTGCTGAGCGGCGCGAAATGATCGAGACGATCGCTGCGACAATTCGACCGGATGCGGATTCAACCTCGCAGTACGATCCCACTTCATGACATCGAGCCCCGTGCAGCGACGGGCAAACGTGATCGGACTCGGTCTGATCGGCGGCTCGATTGCTCTCGCGCTCAAGAGCGCAGGATGGAAGGTGTCGGGCGACGACACTCGTCAACCAACGCTGGCGACAGCGCTCGAACGTGGGATCATCGACGAATGCGGCCTCGACAGCGGCGCCGAGATCACCTTTGTTGCGGTGCCGGTTCGTTCAACGACCGACGAGGTCAAGCGAGCACTCGCCGAAACCACAGGCACGGTCACTGATGTTGGCAGCGTGAAGACACCGGTATGCCGATCGGTCGAACACTCCCGATTTATCGGTGGGCACCCGATGGCGGGCAGCGAGTTCGATGGCATCGACGCGGCGCAAGCCGATCTTTTCAACAGCGCAGTGTGGGTCCTCACCCCGCTTCAGGGGAGCGACGACGCCACGTTCTCTCAGGTCAACGGCATTATCTCCTCATTCGGGGCCGACGTCGTCGCACTGACCCCTGAGCAGCATGATCAACTTGTCGCAGTCGTCAGCCACGTACCGCACCTCACCGCGGCCACGCTGATGGGCCTGGCGAGCACACGTTCCGAAGAACACGCCGCACTCCTGCGACTCGCGGCCGGTGGCTTCCGTGACATGACGCGTGTGGCAAGCGGCCAGCCGGGCATCTGGATCGACATCTGTGCCGAGAACAAGACGGCCATCACATCAGCGCTCGGAGAATTGATCGACGGGCTGAACAACGTGCGCGACCTCATCGCTACGGACGACCACGAAAAACTGCGGTCCACTTTGCAAGCAGCGCGTGATGCTCGAACCAACCTGCCGACTCGCGTCGTGCACCCCCAAGACCTCGCCGAAGTGCGGGTCCCGATTCCTGATCGGGCCGGGTCCGCGGCCGAGCTGTTCACCCTCGCTGCCGAGCTCAGCGTCAACATCGCCAACTTCGAAGTGGTCCATGTGGCCGAGAGCAACCGTGGTGTCGCGGTCGTTCTGATCGACAGCACCAAATCCGAGATCTTCCGCGGTGGCTTGATCGCTCGAGGATTCAGGCCTTCAGTGCAGGCTTTGTCATGACACCCGACGTCCCCGACCGACTGCGAGTTCGTCGTGCCGAAGGGCCAGTCATTGCCGACGTCGTTGTACCCCCGTCAAAAAGCATCGCCAACCGTGCACTGATCTGCGCAGCGCTCGCAGAAGGTGAGAGCGAAATTACTGGCATCGCTCCAGGTGACGACACCTCCGCCATGCTCGACTGCCTTGAACGACTCGGCGTCGTCATCGACGTCACCGAACGCGATCAGCGACTCATCGGAACAATCACCGGTAACGGCGGTGTGCTTCCCGACGGTCCAATCAACCTCCAGACCCGCCTTGCCGGAACCACCTCTCGCTTCATCACCGCGCTGGCGGCACTCGGAGCCGGTCCGTACGTCATCGATGGGGCCCCGCCATTACGGGCCCGACCCATGGCCCCGCTCCACAACTCCCTTGCTGCGCTCGGCGCCCGCATCGAGCCCGGTGAGAAATGGGGTCATCTACCGGTCACCGTGTCAGGCCCGCTCGGCGGTGCCGACGCCGTGATGATGCCGGGCAACGTGTCGAGTCAGTACGTGTCGGCCCTAATGATGGTCGCTCCGTACATCCAGCGCGGAATGCGACTTGGGCTGTCGACCGAACTCGTATCTCGGCCATACGTCGACATCACCCGCTCGGTCATGTTGGCATTCGGTGTCGATGACTTTGACGTCTCGGAACGCACCATTCACGTCGGTGCCGGCTGCTACTCCGGCACTCGCTACACGGTCGAGCCCGACGCCTCGTCGGCCAGCTACCCACTTGCCGCGGCAGCCATTGCGGGTGGCGCCGTCAGCGTCAAGGGCCTCGGCCGAGATGCTCTGCAGGGTGACGCTCAGTTCATCGACGTCCTCGTTTCGATGGGGTGCACGGCGACCGTCAGTGACAATGACATGGTCGTCATGCGACGTCGTGACACACCGTTGCGCGGCATCGATATCAACATGGCAGATATTTCTGACCTGGTTCCGACGATGGCTGTCGTTGCCACTCAGGCAGTCAGCCCGACCAGGATCACGGGCGTCGGCTTCATCCGCGAAAAGGAAAGCGATCGCCTCGGCGACCTTGCTGCCGAACTGAACAAGACGGGTGCCCAGGTGATCGTCGAAGACGACGGGCTCTTGATCGTGCCAACCGACATGCAGCACGGTGCCGTGCTCGACACACACCACGACCACCGACTCGGTATGGCCTTCGGTGTACTCGGCCTCGTCGTCGACGGCATTGAGGTCAACGACTCGTCAGTCGTATCCAAGAGCTGGCCGGCGTTCTGGGAAGCACTCGACGCCATCCCCGCCCGACGCTCCTGAGGCCCTGACCATGATCAGAATTGCTGCCTTCGACGTCGATGGAACGCTGACACGACGCGACTGCGTCGTTCCGTTCATCCGCCAGGTTGCCGGTACGCGACCGATGGTGAAGCAGCTTGCACTCGGCGCTCGCCAGTCCATCCCTGCAGTTGTTCGACGGGATCGAGATTGCCTGAAGGCCCTCGGTGCCTATGCGGCATTCGCCGGCCGCAATGTCGACGAAGTGCAGCAACTGGCTGACGTGTTCGCCGCCGACGTATTTGCTACAGGCTTGCGCCCTGACAAGTGGGCAGCGATGAGTCGCCATGCAGCAGCTGGCGACCAGATCGTTCTGGTATCGGCCAGCTTTGAGATTTACCTCCGGCCGCTTGCTGCGTTGCTCGGAGCGCACGATGTGCTGGCCGTACGGCTCGAGACCGACGGCGACACGTTTACCGGCAACTTACTTGGGCCGAACTGCCGCGGCGCTGAGAAAGTTCGCCGACTCCGCGAGTGGCTCGACGAGCATCACGG
>JBLIMF010000051.1:0-15386 GCA_047638615.1 Gammaproteobacteria bacterium | reverse complement strand
CTCCTCGCAGTCGTCGGCAAACGCCGCGACGCCTGACCCGCAAATCAACGCAAACTGTTCGTTCCGCTCCGGCATCCAGGGCGCCCAACTGTGGGTATGCACAAACGCACTAGGTTCCGTACATGACCCGGAGGTACATCTTGCTCGCGGCAGCGAGCATCGCTCTGCTCGCGGCGTGCAGCGGTAACGACGGCCAGGTCCGCGTCTCTGGCCCCGACCCGGTCACCGCCCCCTCAATCACCAGCGCACCAGACACGACGCAGCCCGAGCCCGATCCCACGTCGCCAGCCACGACCGAAAGCCTCGTCGCCGCCGACCCCAGCCCGGCCCCGACGAGCACGACCGGGCCAACGCCGACCACCCCGCTCGGCCCAATCGCCGAAATCGAAGCCGCCGTGAAACAAGCGCGGCTCGACCTCGAGGACGCCTACTTCGCCGCCGCCAGTGATCCGAGCAACCAAGAGCTCCGCGAAGAATTCAGGACCTTCTATTCTTCCGAGGCATTCGTGCCACTCGAAGACTTCCTTGACGAACTCCTTGCTGACGGCACCGCGCTCCGGATGAGCAGCGATGTACCGAAGTCCATCACATTCCCCGGAGAGTTCGAGCTTCTACGCCCCACGGAAGCAAGACTACGAATCTGCAGGGTTGACAGTGACGTCGTGAGGATTCAGGCCGCGGACGGGGGAGCCGAGGTCATCGTCGATGATCGCGTCGTAGCCACCTTGACGGACGTGCTCCTTGCGCTGGTTGGAGAACGATGGATTGTCACGGGAGGCGATCGACTCATGCAATGGCAGGAGCGGGACTCGTGCGACTTTTAGTTGTCTTACTCGGCATCAGCGCCTTCGCGACATTGGGAGCTCCTGTTGAAGCCGCCGGAGCCGATGAAGTCGACCCCGACACGGGCACGACCGATGCGGAGGTCTACAGCGACGGCACCGTGACGACCGAGGCGGGGACGGGGGACGTTGTGTCAGGCGTCGTGTATTCGTCGGGTGGGCCGTCGGGGCCGAAGTGTTCGTGGGATCGGTACTCCAACTTCGAGTTCGAACGGGCAACGGGAACGCCGCCGCGGGAGCCGCCGAAGTACAACGATGACCCGGACGTCGAGATCGCGCCAGAAGAACTAGCCCGGCGAGAGGACGAACTCGTTAGCTGGGAACGAGACGAGCGCCATCGACGCTCCGAAGCGAAGGTCAGCTACGTCGGCGGCGAGCCGCACCACGTCTACGCCGTGCGGTGTCCGGGCTCCACCGGCAACCTGCGGCTGATCCCGACCAACCTCACCGCCGACGATCTCATCCCAGGTTTGTACGACGTGGCGACCGGGCGGATTCTGGCACCGGTCCCGGACGTGTCACCGAAACTCGACTTCATCGGCTACGTCAACCTCGGCATGTGGCTCGCCGTCGAACCAACCACCATCGCGCCAATCACCGCCGAAGCCGGACCGAACGTGTGGATCACCGTCACGCCCGAACACCAGACAATCGACTTCGACTTCGGCAACGGCGACACCAGAACCTGCGAAGGATTCGGCGAACCCATCAACGATCTCGAGACCTTCGACGAAGGCCCATGCGGCTACACGTATCGCCGGTCGTCGCCGGACAGCGATCCGTATCAGGTCCGAGTCGGGTCCACCTGGAACCTGCCGTACGCCTCATCAAACGGCAGCGGCGCACTCCCACCCTTCACTAGCGACGCTGTGTTCTTCCACAACGTCGACGAACTCCAGACCGTCGGCCGCAGCAACTAACTGCGGTCAGGTCAACCAACCGCGGCCAGGTCAACTGCTCGCAAACAACCGAACCGACCGCAGCCACTCAACCAATTGCGTTCCGCTCAACCAACCGAGTTCCGCTTAACCAACCGAGTTCCGCTTAACCAATTGCGTTCCGCTCGACCAACCGCGGTCTACTCAGTTGTTGAGGCTGGCCCAGGCATCGAGCATCGACTGCGCCATGTCGCGATGCTCGCCAGCCAACGTCTTTGCCTCATCACCTTCGGCCCGCATCCCGATCGCAATTGCACCGAACTTATTGCCTACAAAATATGGCCCGAACAGCTTCGGTGTGAATGCACCTTTCTGTTTCTCATCGGGCGCATCGCCGTTCGGCAGCGCGGTTGGCCCGCCGGCGGGAGGGGAGAACGAAGCGAGACCCAGCGGTTCGAGCTCGGCGAACAGGTCCTCGTCGTTGCGACGGTCAGCGAAGTCGTTCCCTCGATAGCCGAACACCTCGTTGCCGTCGGGATCGATGACAAAGAGGCCAGGCAGCGCTATCCCGTCACGCTCGTTCGGATCGAACATGTCCATTGGCTGCAGGTAACGCTCGCCGCCAGGATCGCTCACGTACAGGACGTGCGGCGTCGGCCAGCGAGCGGGCATCGCCGCAATCCGCTCGTCACCGTCGACGCCGATAGCAATGACCTCGGCGCCTGCATTGCTGATTCGTTCGCTCAGGGATGCCAGCTTCACGAGCTGACCACAGCAATACGGTCACCAATCGCCCCGGTACGTCAGGAGCACCACAGCACCATCCTCACGTCGAAGATCGAGGATGTCTGCCGTGACGTTGCTACTCAGTGTCATGCACCGATCTTCACTCATCGGAGGAGTGCGCGACGAACGCAGTCCATCGACGACGAGCAACAACCCGTTCGGTGAACGCGATTCCGACAGCTTCAGGTGCCGTAACGAAGGGTGCCAGGAGGCAGCAGTTCAACGAGTGCCGCGACGACTTCGCCATCGTTGGCCTGCCGACCGGTCTGGTGCTTGGAGTAGATCGTGCTGACCGCTCCATCTTGTTCCGCAATCACATCGAACACGCCGCGACCGCCGGGAACCAGCGTGAGCTCACTCACGATGTGCTGATAGTTCGCCATGATCTCGTCGGTCACGCGCACGGCGTGAGACCAATAGTTTCAAGCCAGGCAGTAGGTGATGCTGATCTTCATTGACCCGTGTCTATCAGTCGCGACACCGACCAGTAAGTTCAGCGCTTATGTCGAGCGGGAAGAGCATCAACGAAGTGTCTCCAAGCTTTCCGCTTCAAGAATTTCTCGGTATGGAGCTGACAACCGACGAGCCGGGCACCGGAGTTGCACATCTGACGCTCGGTGAGGAGCATGCCAACACGAATGGCGTCGCACACGGCGCCGTGGTCTTCGCGATGGTCGACACCGCAATGGGCAAAGCCACCATGAGCGTCATCGACGAGAGCCGCTACTGCGCAAGCGTCGAAGTGTCGCTCCGCTTCATCCGACCGGCCGCGCAAGGGGAACTCACTGCCGTTGCCACGATCGTCAAGCGAGGCAAAAGCATCGTCCACCTCGAAGCCCGCGTCCACGACACCGACCAACGATTGATCGCCACGAGCACCGGTACCTTCGCCATCCTCGGCGGCTGACAACTGACCAGCGGCTGAACCGGTCGAGTGATCGATTGCAGCAACTCGCTGGCAAGCTGGGCGGGTGACCGACGACGCAACTCCCGACGACGCAACTCCCGAAACCGACGCGGCGACCGACGACGCAACTCCCGAAACCGACGCGGCGACCGAGACGTCCGGCGCGACCGGCGCGGCGACCGAGACGCCCGTCGAGACCGGCGCGGATGATCAGTTCGATGACGTGATCGGCTCGGAAGCGGCCGAGCGGCTCAAGATGCGTTTCGGGTTCACCGACGACCAGGCCCAAATGTTCATGCTGCTGACCGGCGCAGCGTCGCTGTTTGCCACTGATGGCGACCCGGCCCTCGGTGAGGCCGCCGAACGCGACCAAGCAATCGCGCACTTCCTCACCGCGCTTGACGATCCGACCATCGCCCTCGCCGCCTGGGATGCCTGGGCCGAAGAAGGCCTCACCGGCGACAAGCTCCAACCCTTCGCCGACGAAATCGCCGGACCCGCCAGCACCAGCACCAGCACCAGCAGCACCAACGGCAGCAGCACCAACGGCAGCAGCTCCAACGGCAGCACCCCCAGCACCAGCAGCACCGGCAGCACCGCCAACACCAGCAGCACCAGCGGCAGCGGCACCAGCGGCAGCGGCAGCGCCGGCAACCGGCCGGGAATCACGTGGCTGCAAGCACGCCAGGCTGTGCTGCGCCTCGACAGCGATGAATCGATTCGCCTACTCGAGAGCGTCCGCGGCTCGGGTCACGCCGCCGTGCTCATCGACCTCGCTGGGCTCCAGGCAGACGCCAGCAACCCAATCGAAACCCGCGACCTTCTCGAAGCTGCAGGCGTGAACGTCGTCATCGACCTCGACGCGGCCTATGACCCGTTGACCAGCGAGCAGGGGCTCGGTGTCGAACTCGCCGAAGAAATTGCCCCGTTCGCAGCATTGCGCCCCAAGGCAGTCGCCGGCCGCAACGACCCGTGCCCGTGCGGCTCCGGCAAGAAGTACAAGCACTGCCACCTGGGCAACGAACTGCACTCGCTCAACGATCGTGCGGCTTGGCTTTACCTCAAGATGATGCGTTTTATGCAGCTCACCAACCCGTACCTGCCCGACGGGATCGTCGCCGAAATGACGAGCAGCATGGCAACGTCAGACATGGCCGAGATGCTCGAGCAGTCCTACATCCCCACCGACATAGCGCTCCATGAAGGCAACGTCGCCAACCGTTTCCTGATGGCCAAGAGTGCCATCCTGCCAGCCGACGAAATCGAGCTGACCGAGCAGTGGATTGCTGCACCCCGCAGCGTATTCCGCGTCAAAAAATCGACGCATGCCGAACTCGATCTCATGGAACTTCGCAGCCGCGACCGGATCACCATTGTTGGCACCATCCCCGAGCGGCCGCTCGAAGTCGGCACGCTCATCTGCGGCCGGCCACTGCCCGTTGGCCCGACGCATCGATCGTACGGCGGGTTTGTGCCGGTCGATGAGTCGATGATCGACAGCCTGCTCGAAGCATGCGCCAGCCGCAATCTCGAGACCGTGGCGATTTCCCTGTCACAGATCTTCGATGCTGCCGAGCTCGCCGACGCATTCGCTGCCGAAGACACTCAGAGCGACCTCACGGTCTGATCAGGCGCCAGGCCTAAGCAGGCCGCCGGCAACCAGCTCTACCAGTACTCCTCGAAGTGGATGTTGCCGGGTGCGTTACGGCGATCGAGGGTAAAGCCCTCTTTGACCAGTAGCTCGACAACGCCAAGGGTCTCAGGGAAGACCTGCTTGCCGTCCACCTCTTCGGGCGAGCCAATCATCGCAGGGTTTCCGCACAAGAAGACGTGGCTGGTCTCTGGAGACAGCGTGACGCCGAGCTTCTCGGAGAAGTCGTGATCGCGCAACAGATCCTGCAGGTATCGCTTGGGGACGCCTTCTTCGCGAGTCGGCATCGGCACGTAGTGGTAGTTCGGGTAGCGCTCTTCCAGCTCACGGTGCTTCTCGGCATACCCGAGATCGGCGTTCTGGCGGACCGTCACTGCGGAAATGATCGGGCCGGTGTGGCCCTTCCGCAGCAGGTCGATGATCATTCCGTTATGTGGGGCCTCACCGGTGCCTGTCGAGAAGAACACGATCTCGGCTTTCGGATTTTGTACGTCGTTAAGTGTGTAACGGCCAGCGACTTTCGGGCCAAGATAGATGCGGTCACCGGTCTTCTTGAGCGCCAAGCGGGGCGTGAGTGCCGGCGTGTTATCCGACGTTGGTGGCACAAGAACGATGTAGAACTCAAGCTCGTCGAGGCCGTTCTCGTCGGTGAGATAACCGTAGTCGTCAAAGATCCGCGACGAGATCGAATACGAGCGACGGATCAGCTTGTCCCACCGCTTCTCGGCCTCGGGGTCGTCGGCCTCGTCGATGCGCTTCTCCCAGTAACCCAGGCCGAGCGATGCGTATTGCCCCGGGAGATACGACGTGTCGCCATTGTCAGGCTTGACACCCAACACCCAAAGGTCGGAGTGCCTCGGCTCGAAGTACGTGATCGTGGCGTTGTAAAGCTCTTCGCGCAGCTCTTCGATGGCGCCGACATGCTGAGTGCGACGTTCCAGCGATGACCGCGGCGCCGGCACTTGAGCGTCGGGGAAGGCACTGGACAGCAGCGCGAACCCAATGTCCGAACCAAGTGCTGTCGTGGCGGGCTTACTGTTTCCGGTCGCGTCGAGCCCTGGCTCGCCGACGAACCACACGTTGCCAGTGGCAACCGCTGCGTCGCTGAGCCCGATGCTCTCGTGACTGACGGTGATGCGCGGCGGTGCAAACACGACGTGATCGAACTGCAGGTCGGGCGTACGACGGTCACCGAACTCGACGAGTGGGAAATCGCCGATCATCGACACGTGCTTCGGCGTCGATCGGTACAGCAGCGTGGCGCGACGGTTGCGCTCGAGCTGACGCAAGACGTACTCGCCGGTCGGCGAGAGCTTCGTCGGGTCCATTCCCTGCGCAGCAAGAACGACGCGGTTACCCGTGTCGGCGAACTGGGCGGTCAGTTCAACAGCGTGGTCGGACGGACCAACGACGAGAACATCGTTGTCAGTGCCGACGTCGTGGTGGCCAATGTGGATCCGGTCGCTCTCGGGCAGCCTCACTGTGGGCGACCAGGTCGGGTCACTGTGACGGTCGGCAATCAGCACGGTGCGCGTGCGGTAGCTGAGCCGGTTGGTGCCGACGACGAGATGATCATCGACGACGTCGATCGAGGTGGCTGCCTCGCCGTAACCAACGTCGAGTTCGTTGGCGCCAATCACGTCGGGGAGCGCAACGCTCGAGTTGCCCTCGAGAATGCGAACGCGCTGGAGGCCCGAACGACGGGCGAGGACGGCGGCCGACAAGCCGCTGGCCGAACCTCCGACGACCACCAAGTCGTACAGGGTCGGGTCGTACAGCGCCGTCGGGTCGGTGGAATCAGCCATGCATCCCCCAACCTACGCAACCCTGAGTTCATACCGGAAGCCCAGCACCGTCTGACCACCGTCTGACCACCGGCCCAGCACCGTCTGACCACCGGCCCAGCACCGTCTGACCACCGTCTGACCACCGGCTGACCACCGTCTGGCCACCGTCTGGCCACCGTCTGGCCACGGGCTAAATAGTCACTTCACGCCGGCGGACCCCGTCCCCACACCCAACTCACCCAACTCACCCAACTCCTGAATGCCCTACGACTGAGCGCCGATCAGGTACTCAGAGGTCATGAAGCAATGGACCCGAGCTGGCCTCCGCCACGAGCGGTCACGGGTGCCGCAGCGATCGGGGCGCCTGGCGCAGCTCAGCCGTGGACGCTCATGGAAGAGGACGGATTGATCTGACGGTTGCGCCTGAACGTGGCCATGTCAAGGTTCAGGCCCGTGTAGCGAGCGGTGACCTGAAGCGGCTCAGCGTCATGGTCGTGGCCGCCCTCGACCGCCTCGATGAGCTCCGCCATCATGTGCCCGGCGACACCGGCATTCTTGAACTGGTTGCCACTGGTACCAATGGCGACGTAGAAGCCGTCAAGATCGGTGCGGTCGTAGATCGGGATCCAGTCGTCACTTTTGTCATAGCGATCGACCACGCCCTTCTTCTCGTGTGGCAGGGGTACGCCGAGCGTCGGCATCCGCTTATTGATCCGCATCGTGTTGGTTTCCCAACCGTCACTCGTGACCTCGCCCAGTTCCTCATCGGGCCCGACCGGAACCTTTGGATCGCACGGCGGATCGGTCGTGCCGACGAGGATGTTGTTGCCGGGCTGCGGCCGGAAATAGATCCCGCTGTCGTCATCTGCCACAGCAAATCCGTCAGCGGTGAAGTCCATATCTGCAGGGCCAGGCACGTGATACGTCTCGTGGCGGATCGACGCCGTTTTGATGTTCATCGCGTCGTAGACGCCAGCCAACTTATTGATCTGCGAGCTGTGCGGCCCGCCGACGTTGACAACGACCTTCGCCGTGACGGTCGAGCCGTCCGCCAGCTCAACGCCGGTCACGCGATCGCCTACTTCCAAACCCGCGCCGTCGGCGTGCCCCGGCCCGACAGATCGTGTTATGAATCCAACGACCTCGGTGCGGAAGCGGAACTCGCCGCCTTGGGCTTCGGCAGCACGCTGCAGGTTGTGCGCTGCGAGTTGCGGGTCGTCAACGTAGCCGGCGTCGGGTGAGAACAGCGCGCCAACCATCGTGCCGTGCGCCTCCTTCCAGAAGTCGTCATCGGTCGATCGTGAGGGAGGGCCGTAGAGGTCGAGATCGAAAGTTGGCACACGCTGTTCGAGTTCGGCGCGATCCCAATATTGGTAGGGGACCTCAAGGCGATCCCACAGCGGCATCACTCGGTTGTGGTGGCCCTCTTCGCCCTGGATCAGCAGCGCCATGCCGCACTGCACGAGCTTGGCGTAACCACTCTCGTCGGGGGCGCCGAGATACTCGGCCCAGTTCCGCCAGTAATGCATACCATCCCAAGCAGCAGCGACGCCGGTCTCGGTCGAATAGCTAAACCTGATGACGGCACTCGATGCGCTCGTGCTGCCGTAACCCGCACCCGGACCCTTGTCGATGCTCAACGTGCGATGACCACGACGAGCAAGCTCGTAAGCAACCGCCCCACCGATCACTCCGGCACCGATAACAATCGCGTCGTACTCTGGCTCGCTCGATTCGACACCGGTCTGATCGCTCATGATCCACGATTGTGACAGATCGAGAGGCCTCAATGGGCCGGTCAGTGCCATGACGTTCATGGGATTTGTTCCGCCATTACACAAGGTTCTGTCATGATGTGCTGCTTCTGCGGAGCCCATTCCGCTGAGCCTATTTTGAGGCACCCATTCTGAGGAGAGAACCATGGGGAGTTTGCGATTGGATGTCGAATCATTGCGTACGTTTCGCGCCGTCGTCGATTGCGGCAGCGTCACGCAGGCTGCGTCGCAACTCAACCTCACCCAGTCGGCAGTGAGCTGGAAGATGAAGCGGCTCGAGGAGCGGCTTGGTTCGCCGCTTCTTGTACGCGATGGACGTGAACTTTCGTTGACCGAACTTGGGAGCGAGCTACTGGTCCACGCCGAACAGATCGTTGGCGCTCATGACGACGCAGTCGACAGCCTCCAGCAGTCGCAGCTCGAAGGCACCGTGCATCTCGGCATCAACGACGAGTTGGAAGCCGACGAAGTCGCAACACTGCTCGCTCGATTTCAGCGCCGGCACCCGATGGTCCGACTGCACGTCCGGATGGGGCTGAGTGGCCCCATTGCACAGCTGGTGCGCGGCGGCGACCTCGACCTTGCGCTGATCCAAGTTATCGAGCCGGCACCGCGCGACAGGGTGCTCTGGACTGAGTCGATCGAATGGATTGCCTCGCCGACCTACGTGATTGATCTCAGTGAGTCGCTCCCGCTCGTCACCTTTGGACCAAACTCCAACTACCGCGCGTTAATGCTCGGAGCGCTTCGGGCCGCCAACATCGACCACTACATCGCCTTTGAATCAGAGAGCTCGGCAGGCGTCCGTAGTGCTGTTGCTGCAGGGTTTGGCGTGGCGTTGATCAACGGTCGCGGCGTGACCGAGGAGTGCCCGATCTGGGAGTTCGCCGAGGTGGACGCGGTCATGCCGATCGCGTCGTTCATCGTCCGCGTCAACAGCCGCAGCCGCACCTCCGCCGTGCGCACGCTCATCGACGAAATTCAAAACACCCTCGCCTAACTCCAGAGTTGCGCATGGGGCCAGGCCCCTTTCGCAACTATCTATCGATAGCGGCAGGGGTGGGGTTGACGCCAGCGCCCCAGGTGTCGCCGGGCTGATCCCCGATCGGGACCTCCAGCGTGCCGAGGCCATCGTTGGTCATGCAATCGGCCAGCATGTTGTGGAAGCGATGCAGCGGCTCTTCGAAGCGAGGGGCCAACGGGCCAGCGGGAACGCCACCTCGGGCGAGGCCACGCTGGCCACGCTGGACAATGTCGATATCTTCGTCGTTCACGTCAGCCCAAAAACGCCGGGTCGGAGCAATGGCATCATTTCGGAGGTCGAACGCGCCGTCGACCGTGACCGCAACGGCTCCATCAACCGCGACGGCGACGTCTTGGA
Source organism: Gammaproteobacteria bacterium (assembly GCA_047638615.1). GTDB lineage: Bacteria > Actinomycetota > Acidimicrobiia > Acidimicrobiales > Ilumatobacteraceae > Ilumatobacter_A. The sequence continues at coordinate 5,379 of JBLIMF010000051.1, read as the reverse complement.
CACCAGCAGGAAGCAGCATCGTGCAGGTCTCGCGTGTCAGGCCGGGGGCGATTGGATCGAGACGCATCATCCATATGTGATTCGGCAGGACCGAGAGGATGACATTCGGGAAGATCGCGACAAAGCGCCCGCTCACCGAATCAGATTCATCGAGACCCGGCGCTTCGGGCAGCGTCAGCCACTCGTTGCGCTCATCGCCCGAGACCGGCGTGGTGGTCTGCCCGCAGTACATCCCACTGCCTTGGTAGCGGTAGTGGTCAGCAACCCTCGACACCTTGGCAAGCTCGGGGTGAACCCACGTCAGGTGGTAATACTCCTGGAAATTCTCGGTGATCAGCTTCCAGTTCGCCCGAATTTCGAGCGACTCCTGGTGCACCGTCGACCACGTATCAAGGCGGTAGCCGGCCATGCGATCAGGAAGGTCGCCGAGCCAATCGAGCAGCGGTGGCGTGTCGTCGGAAAGGCAAACAAAGAGCAACACGCCCCACGTGTCGACGCGGACCGAAAGCAAGCCGAAGTCGGCCTTGTCAAAATTGTCGTCTCGTAGCACCTCGTCGAAGAACGGCGTCGCCTTCAGCGCCCCGTCGAGCGAGTAACCCCAGCGGTGATACGGGCAGCGGATTGTTCCGGCGACATCGCAGTCGGCTTCGGCCAGTTCGGTGCCGCGGTGTCGACACGAGTTGATGAAGCCGCGGAGATCGCCTGTCTCGTTGCGTGTCAGGAGGACCGACTTGGAGCCAACCTGGCGAACAAGCATCCGCCCTGCCACGGCCTCATCAGCGATTCCGGCACACACCCATGCTTGGCCGAAGACACGCTGCTGTTCAACGAAGTAGAACCCATCACTCGCGTAGGCCGCCGGATCGAGGCCTGTGGCCGTGCGCATTGGGCGGCGCGTTCGCGCCCATGCCGCCTCGTCGGTCCAATCTGTCACCGGGCTGATTCTCCACGGGCACCGGCGCTCGGTCAACGTCGATCGTGTCATGTGGAATCGAAGCGCTGTCATGCAGAGAGTTGCGAAAGGGGCCTGACCCCGTACGTAACTTTGCGGAATGTCAGGCAAAATTGCGGCGTCGTTGGCCACTGCTGCAGCCGAAGTCCGGTTCGCCGGCAACGGCGGTCACCACCTCACGATCGGCCCCGGCGAGCCGGCCATCAGTGAGTGGGCCACGGCGGGACTCACGCTCCCCGACCTTCCCGCCATGCGGCGTTACCGGATCGACCGAGTCACGGCACAGCTCGCGACGCAGGGCTACGACGGCATCATCGTGATGGATCCAATGAACATCCGGTACGTCACCGACACGACCAATATGCAGCTCTGGGTGATGCACAACGGCGCTCGATACGCCTTCGTCAGTGCCGACGGCCACGTGATCCTTTGGGACTACTACGGGTGCGACTACCTGGCAGGGCACTCAGCTGTCATCGATGAGGTCCGCCCCGCGATCGGCTCGACGTATTTCCTCGCTGGCCCTCGCCATGCCGAGCAGGCCACACGCTGGACGAACGAGATGATCGCCGTCATCACCGAACACTGCGGCCCGAACCCTCGCATCGCCGTCGACCAATGCCATCACCTGGGCTATCGGCTTCTTGAAGATGCAGGTGTCAGGGTCGGCTTCGGGCAGGAGGTGATGGAGCTCGCGCGCTCAATCAAAGGTGCCGACGAAATCCTCGCGATGCGGTGCGCGATCAACGCGTGCGAAACCACGATGGCTGAAATGCACACCGCACTCGAGCCGGGCATGACCGAACGGGAACTGTGGGCGCTCTTGCACGCCGGCAATATCAGGCGGGGTGGCGAGTGGATCGAGACCCAGATCATTGCGTCGGGCCCACGGACCAACCCGTGGATGCAAGAGGCGTCAAGCCGAGTGATCGAGCCCGGCGACATCGTTGCATACGACACCGACCTCGTCGGCGCCTATGGGATGATGGTCGATATTTCGCGAACGTGGATTGCTGGGGAAGGTCGCGGTGCGGGCGGCAGCCCCACCACCGAACAGGAGCACACCTACGGCCTCGCCTGCGCACAAATCGAACACAACATGGCACTCCTCACCCCGGGTCGATCGTTTCGCGACCTCACATTTGAGTCGACGTTCCCCGACCCAAAGCACTACCGGCACTACTCCTGTCTCTTCCACGGCGTCGGCCAGTGCGACGAGTACCCGGAGATTTACTTCCCAGAAATCTGGGACGAGTGGGGCTTCGACGGGCAGCTCGACGTGGGGATGGTTCTCACCGTCGAGTCGTATGTCGGGCCACGTTCAGCGGCAGGCGCGAACAGATGGGCAGAAGGCGTCAAGCTTGAGAACCAAGTGCTCGTCACGGCCGACGGCCCCGAACTCCTCACACGCTTTCCGCTCGGGCTGCAGATCTGCGCAGGAGCAGCAGACTCATGATCCAAGACCGACCCATGTGGACCGGGCCGAAAACGACAATAGCCCCCCGGCATGAGCCGGAGAGCTGTTGCGAGATTTGGACTGGTGACCGTCAGTCGGTCGACTCGGCCGCTTCTTTTTTGGCTTCTTCTTCACGAGGCTCAGGCGCTTCGCCTAAGCCCATCTTATAAAAGAGGTCTGCCTTGCGGTACTCGAAGTCGTCCTGACTGACATCACCCGCGGCGAAGGACTCGTTGAGAATACGGAACTCTTCGAGTAACGCGTCCTCATCGGGTGCATCGTCGTCATCGTCGCTCTCAGCTTTAGCAGCGCTCTTTCCGTGGCGAATGGCCTGTTTCTCGGCCTTCTTTTCCTTCTTACGGAGTTCGCGCTGACGCTTTTGATATGACTGTGGGCTTGAGGCCAATCAGACCGCCGCCTCAGACGACTTTGACGTCGACAGCCTCGGGGCCCTTGCGGCCCGGGGCGATGTCGAACTCAACGGTGTCGCCGTCAGCGAGCGAACGACGGCCAGTGCCGGCGATGTTTGAGTAGTGAACGAAGACATCGTCGCCATCGTCACGTGAGATGAAGCCGAAGCCCTTCTCGTCGTTGAAAAACTTGACCGTTCCGGTAGTTGCCATTGTGGCTCCTTATTAACTTCCGGGCCACTTTGACCCGTGTTCAGCCGCCCACTCTAATGAGTTACGAGACCGAACACACCGCGGAAGACCTCTGCAGTGTGTGTGCGTTACGCCACTCCGAGTTGCCGCGACCGCACGATTGCGAAGGGTTGATGGCCCGTGAGAGCCAAACGGAGGAGGATCGCGCCCGCCATGACGATGCCTGCCGCGCCGCCAGCGATGAGTGCTGCGTCGGCCACGGCGAGGCCGTAGACGAGCCAGAGCAACGCCTCAACGAACGACATGTTCCATGTTCCAGCCGAAACGCCATCGAGTGCCCGGGTGCGATGCGCGGCCACGACGGCTGGAGCAAGTTGCAGGCCGTAACAGAGACCGATTGCCAAACCGGCCAGCTCCCACCCAGCTGCGAGCAGGAAGGGGAGCGGCACCATGCCGAGCCCGAATGCTCCCGTCGCCATGCCTCCGAGGCTGCGGACACCGACCGTCTTCACATACAAGATCGCGATCGATGCATAGAGCAGGAACGAGACGCTTGAGACCGGGAGGAGCGCCCAGAGCGGGGTGGTGATTGCATAGGCGGTCCACCAGGCGTTGATCGCCATGCTCACACCGATCCACACGGGCGACACACCCTCAACGCTGCGTGTCTTCATCAGCCTGCGGGCCTGCGGAAAGGCCATGCCAGATCCCAAAACACTGGCAGCAACAACAACGAGATTGAGTATGAGGTTCACGGAACACTCCCTTCAAGGGGTCGACGACGATCACGATCGGGTCTGACGATTTGTAAGTAGTTAAACTCTACTGACTCCTTACATTGGCGAGGTGCGCTAGATTGCGGACGTGTATGTGACTTCGGGCAACGACACCGAGATCCAACTAACGATCGAGGCGGCCATCGAGTTCGCCAACGCGATCAGCGACGCCCTCGATGACACCGACGAGATCCTGGAACCCGAAGCGGCGCGGCAGCTTCTTCACGATCAAGGATTCTCACGTGCCGCAACCGCACCCATTGCAGCAGTTCGTCGTTTGACGCAGCGGATGCTCGATCTCCTTCCACGCCTATCAACACTGCCAACGAGTGACGTTAATGCGGCCGCTACTTGGGTCAACGCCGAGCTGACCGAGCTGACCATTGCACCCTCGCTCAGCGACCACGACGGATCCGAGCTCCACGTGCACTGGACACCCCCGTCGGCCACATTTGACGACCAGGTCATGGCCGACGTGCTGATGGCGGTGTCCCAAGACCTCTGCGAGCACGGAGCCAAGCGCTTCGGCCGGTGCGCAGCGGACGACTGCGAGCACCTCTTCTACGATTCGTCCCGTAACGGGTCTCGGCGGTTTTGCTCCGACCCTCGCTGCGCAAGCCGCACACATACGGCGGACCATCGGAAGCGACAGAAAGCGGGCTGAACGTGCCAGACCACACCAACGAACTTGGCCAGCCGATCGGCGAAGCCCTTCCCGACTGGCAGCCCCGCCCTCTGCCACCTCGCACTCCGATGCCCGGTCGCCTCGTCACCCTCGAGCCTCTCAACCTTGACCTGCACTGCGTCGACCTCTTCGATGCCTTCGCGCTGGACATCGACGATCGCAACTGGACGTACCTCCCGCACGGGCCCTTCGGCGAGATCGATGTTTTCCGCACGTGGATGACCGCGAACTGCTTCGGAGACGATCCGCTGTTCCACGCGATCGTCGACACCTCAAGCGGCCGAGCACTCGGTATCGCGAGCTACCAGCGAATCGAACCGGACGTCGGCAGCATCGAGGTGGGCTACATCAACTTTTCGCCGGCTCTCCAGCGCACCGCACTTGCCACCGAAGCAATGTTCCTCATGATGCAGCGAGCATTCGACGAACTCGGTTACCGCCGATACGAGTGGAAATGCGACGCGCTCAATGCCGCATCACAAGCGGCGGCGCAGCGGCTCGGGTTCACGTACGAAGGCACCTTCCGCCAGGCAATCATCTACAAAGGTCGGAGCCGCGACACCGCGTGGTTTTCGATCACCGACGTCGAATGGCAGACCAAAAAAATCGAATTCAAGCGCTGGCTTGACCCAGCCAACTTCGAGCCCAACGGCACACAACACACCGCTTTGCGCCAGAACAAGTAGGTGCGGGACAGGTCAGTGGGACAGGTCAGCAGGACTGATCAACAGAACACAAAAATCGTTGGGAAAGGGGCCGGACCCGATGCGTAACTACGTGAAACGGATCACTCGAACTGCACGTCCGAAGGCGACAGTGCTGTGCGGTAGGACAATGACTGTCGATTCGCGTGCGACCAAGTTGGTCCACAGTTCCAGCTCGGTCTCGACGTCGACAGCACTCGACAA
>JBLIMF010000050.1:0-15409 GCA_047638615.1 Gammaproteobacteria bacterium | reverse complement strand
CTTCGGTCTCGCTCCAGGGCAAGAGGTCGAAGACACCTGGCTGCGGTTCGACACGGGCTGCTTCAAGCCCAGGAATCACCATTGTGGCTGCGCCCTCGCGCGGTACGACGAGCATTGTCAACCGCTCAAGCGGCATGGCGCTGTAACCCGATAGATAAGGCAGGTCGTGGCCGACCGACACCATGACCGTGTCGACGTTCTGCGCGACCATCGACGCCCGCACCTTGGCGAGCCGATCGAGGTAGACGGACGTGTCGGATGCTGCGCTGCTCGACGTGCTGCTCATGGGGCCAGTCTGCCAGCAGCTGACTCCGGCCGTCACCTCCAGCGTTCAGCCTTGGTCCGGGAAGATCGCTTCGTATCCGGGCTCACAATTGCCGCTCGCCATGCTGAGATCTTGGCAGATCGTGTCGCGGGTGATCTTCCACACACCGCCGATCAGACGGGCAATGCCGAATCGGTCTCGAAGCGTCGTGACCGAGGTTTCGATGCGGTAACGGAACCACGCCTCATTTGGCGCGGTAAACACCAGCGCTTCGACGATTGCCTCGGCTGAAGCTGCTGACTCCTCGAAGCTGCCTGCAGCGACTTCTTCGCGTGCCTCCGCAACCCCGGTTGGGTCGTCGATCCAGTCGAGCGTCTCGAACGATTCGTCGCTCTCGCCGTAAATGCTTGACATCAGCTCGGTGATCGTTACTTCGTCCGCTGCAGGATCGGCTGGCTGCTCACCATCCTCAGGCAGCTCCGGCGGCGGCGGCGAGCAGGACGCTACGAAGTCGGGGTCATTCCAGGTGCCGACAGTGTTGGACGCAACGGCAGTGGCTCCGTCAGCTGACTCAAACGTGATCTCAAAGTCAGGCGACTCCTCCAGCCAGGTGTACCCATCCTCGTCGTGCTCAATGGTCTCGGGTGCACCCGGGACGACCAGTGCAACAACTCCGTTCTCAGGGGCAGCGCTGTCGACGGATCCGTCTCCAAACGTGGCGGTGACGAGTGTCGTACCGTCGGGCACCTGTCCGAAGAGCACACGGTGCGGGTCGCCATCCGGTCGGCCAAGAGTCAGCCAGGAGACCGATCGGCCCTCATACGGCTCCGTGTACCAAGGTGCCGAACCCACATCGATGACGTTCGAACCGCCGAATGCAATGCGCACCTGGCCCGACTCATAACACCACGCTGGCGGCTGCCACTCGTTGCCAGGCTCATCGCTGTAGTAACCCCCGTTGTCCCAGGTTTGGCCGAGATGCACTCGCATGATCAGCCCATCGGCAGTCGTGCGGTCGTAGAGCAACTCAAGCGCTTGGTCTCCAAACACTGAGAATCCAGGGCCGCCCGATGACTCGGCAGCATATTGTTCCTCGCTGGCGCTGTCCGCGGCGAGCCGGCTGTCGGCGGGCGCATCTTCTGCGACGGCAATCGTGGACGCTGACACATCGGCCTCAGTGACCGGGACTTCGATGTCGGGTTCCTCCGCTGACCCAACCCCAGATTCGGATGCAGTTCCGGGGCTCAACGCCCGGTCGGATCCGTCGACGCTGCGGCCGATCCCGAACCCGACGCCGCCTGCTACCGCAATGAGCATTATGGCACCCATCCCGGCCGCGATCCGCTGCCTCGGGTTCACACTCGGCTTTTCCGTGCTGGTGATGCTGTCGAACTCGATGGTCATGCCATTCCCCTGTCGATTGCCGTGTCACTTGCCGTGTCACTTGCCGTGTCACTTGCCGTGTCACTTGCCGTGTCACTTCCTGAGCTTGTCAGACGTTTCAACGCCGCGCCCGGTTCCCGGCGTCGCCATATTTGCTACCGAATTCTTGGCCATCGATGTCCGGTTCGGTGAACACCGTTCGTCGTTTCTGTAACAATCAACAACACCAGAGACCAGGAGCCACCTCATGAAATACATGCTCATCCTCGCCAGCAACCCTGCCGACGAGCCCGCACCGGACAGCGCCGAGTTCGGTCCGTCCATGGAGGAATGGTTCGCCTACAGCACGGCCCTGAACGAAGCCGGGGCCATGGTCACGGGCGAGGCGCTGCAGGGCACCGAGACCGCCACGACCGTGCAAATGCGTAATGGCGAGCGGATTGTGGCCGACGGACCCTTCATCGAATCCAAGGAAGTGATCGGCGGTTTCTACGTCATCGACGTCGCCAACCTCGACGAAGCACTTGGGTGGGCGGCCAGGGTCCCGAACGCGACATTCGGGACCGTCGAAGTCCGCCCGGTCATGGAATTCGGCTGAGCGAAGTTCCACCCGACAATGCAACAGCAGGACGGGATCGACGATGTGTTCAGGGCCGAGTGGTTCGGCCTCGTCGCCACGCTCGTGCGCGACATCGGCGATCTCGGCCTCGCTGAAGACTCAGCCCAGGACGCCTTCATCGAAGCGGCTGTCAACTGGCCGACAACCGGCTCACCAGATCGCCCGGGGGCCTGGCTCCTGACGACCGCTCGACGCAAGGCGATCGACCGGGTACGCCGCGACGCCAGGTTTGCCGAGCGGCTCCCGCACCTCCTCAAACCAGTGATAGTGAACGATCCCGGAACCAACACTGCGCCAACCGGTCCGCTCGACGAGCAACTTGCTCTGTTGGTCGGCTGTTGTCACCCTGCGTTGGCGCCAGAGTCGCAGGTTGCGTTAACTCTGCGTGCTGTCGCCGGGCTCTCAACGGCACAGATCGCCCGGGCCTTTTTCGTGTCAGAATCGACAATGACCCGTCGGTTAACGAGGGCCAGGACCAAAATTCGCGAAGCTCGGATTCCGTTCGTGCTCCCTGATCTCGACGTGCTCTCGGCACGGCTGCCGGCCGTCTGCAGCGTCATCTCGTCAATCTTCACCGAGGGCCACACGAGTACCGACGCGTCGACACTGATCCGTGGAGACCTGTGCGATGAGGCGACTTGGCTGGCGGACATTCTGACCCGTCTCGTCCCCGACGACGCCGAAGCTGCCGGGCTCTACGCTTTGTTTCTCCTGACTGATGCACGGCGGGCGACCCGTGTCGATGACGACGGTATTCCGGTGCTTCTTGCCGATCAGGACCGTTCACGTTGGGATCAATCGACAATTGCGCGTGGCCTCGCTGAGATCGCACGGGCCCACGCACTCCGCCGGGCGGGGCCGTTCCAGCTCCAAGCAGCGATCGCCGCGCTGCACGCAACGGCACCCTCATTCGACAAGACCGACTGGCGGTCGGTACTGCGGCTCTACGACGTGATGCTCAGCTGGCAGCCAACTGCAGTCCTCGCGTTGAACCGGGCTATTGCAGTCCGCCACGTCGACGGCCCGGCTGCTGCCCTGCGCGCTGTCGAAGCGATCTCGGAGGCCGACGATCTTCGTGGCGACCTCACCGAGTACCCATACTTTCATGCAACGTGTGGCGAGCTCTTCGCCGAACTCAATCGGTCAGTTGACAGCGCCGCCGCTTTCGACCGTGCAATCGCGGTCTGCTCGAACACCGCTGAACGTGCCCATCTCGAGCGTCGACGGCGAGCGGTCGCCGGCTGAACAGGCTCGAAACTCGGCATGGCTGTCGAAGCAAGTGATGCGCGAAACTGGGTACGGTTTATTTCATGGATACGACAAGCACAGCGAAGCAGATCGATTTCTACTGGCGACCTGGCTGTGGGTTCTGCTCGAGCCTGAAGCGTGGCCTGGACAAGCTCGGTGTCGAACGAGTCGAACACAACATTTGGGACAGCAACGCTGATGCTGCCATCGTGCGCAAGCACGCGAATGGCAACGAAGTCGTGCCCACCGTCGTCATCGGTGACAAGGGCCTCGTCAACCCGTCTGCTGGTGAGCTCTTAGCCTTCCTGGCCGACAACGCGCCCCACCTGCTCCCTGATGGTGTCGAAACGCCACAGCCTGGCACGGTCGGCCGGTTCGTCGGTCGCGTGCTCGGAAACTGAGCAGCTCTCGCCGCCGTAGCCTGCGCAGTTGTCGGTCACCGACCTCAACCCTGCCGGGATGTCAACTCACCTTGTATTGTTCGCTCTATGACTGATACATCGCTTCCCGCTTGGGACGCCGACGGCATGGACATCGCCGAATCGATTCTCGACCTGATCGGCAAGACGCCGATGGTGCGCATGAAGCGTGTCAGCGAGGAACATGGCATCCGCTGCACGCTGGCGATGAAACACGAGGTCACGAACCCCGGCGGTTCCTCGAAAGATCGACCGGCACTCGAGATGATTCTCGCTGCTGAAGAAAGCGGCGAACTTCAGCCCGGCGGCACAATCGTCGAGCCAACGTCGGGCAACACGGGTGTTGGGCTTGCCATCGTGGCTGCTCAACGGGGTTACAAGTGCGTGTTCGTCATGACCAACAAGGCGGGCAAAGAAAAGGTCGACCTGCTGCGGGCCTACGGCGCCGAAGTCGTTGTCTGTGATGTCGCCGTCGCACCAGAAGATCCGAATAGCTACTACTCCGTGGCCGAACGGCTCACCCACGAGCGCGGCGCGTTTCGCCCAAACCAGTACGCCAACCCGCACAATCCAGCAGCCCACACAAAGACCACCGGCCCCGAGATCTGGGAGCAGACCAAGGGCCGCATCACCCACTTCATCGCGGGCGCTGGCACCTGCGGTTCACTCACCGGCACCGGCCGCTACCTCAAGTCGATGAATCCCGACATCAAAATCATCGCTGCCGACCCAGAAAAGTCGGTGTTCTCTGGCGGTTCGGGTCGCCCGTACCTGGTCGAAGGGGTCGGCGAAGACTTTTTCCCGGCCGCCTACGACGGCGATCTATGGGACGAAGTCCTCCCGGTCAGTGATGAAGAGAGCTTCCTCATGGCTCGCTACGTCAGCGAAACTGAAGGCATCCTCATCGGCGGCTCTGGCGGCACTGCGGTGGCCGCGGCGCTCAAGGTTGCCAAAGAAGCTGACGACGATGCCGTCATCGTCGTCTTCAACCCTGATTCAGGTCGCGGCTACCTGTCGACGGTGTTCAACGAGCACTGGATGATGAACTTCGGGTTCCTCAAGGAATGCGATCAATGCGTCGGCGCAGTACTCGACACTCGCAACGCTTCGATCAAAAACCTGCTTTACGTCAACCCATCGGCGCCTGTCAGCGAGGCCATCGAGATCATGCGCAGCAACGGCGTCAGCCAGTTGCCGGTCTGCAAGAACACGCCGCCGTTCGCGAACGCCGAAGTTGCCGGTTCGGTCGACGAACTCGAACTGATGGATGTCATTCACCGCAACCCGGGCGCCATGGGCACCTCGGTCGAAAAGGTGATGGGCGCAAAGCTCCCCACGATCGGAGTCGGCCAAGAGGTCGGACTCGCTGTCGAAATGCTCGAAACCGCCCCGGCACTCCTCGTGCTGTCAGGCGGCCAGCCGCTCAGTGTGCTCACCCGCACCGACCTGCTCTCCTACTTCACCGCCATCGCAGAGGATGCAAACAACCGTGACTGACCGAACCAAACCGGACAACACCCCAGCCGGCCACCCGGACGACAACAAGCAAGTCGACATGTCCGCTGGCTTCTCCACCAGAGCAATCCACGCTGGTCAAGAGCCTGACCCGACCACGGGCGCAGTCGTTGTGCCGATCTCGCTGTCGACGACGTTCGCCCAGGACGGCGTGGGAAACCACAAGGGCTTCGAGTACTCGCGATCAGGTAACCCGACACGTTCGGCACTCGAGACACAGATCGCCTCGCTCGAAGAAGCCCGCCACGGCCTCTCCTTCGCCAGCGGTCTCGCTGCCGAAGACAACATCCTGCGGCTCCTCACCGTCGCCCCCGAAGGCAGCGGCAAGCGCGTCCTGCTCGGCAACGACGCCTACGGCGGCACCTTCCGCCTGATTGCCAAGGTCTGGGGTCCCATGGGCTACCCGTGGACCGCCGTCGACCTCACCGACCTCGACGCACTGCGCTCCAACTGGCCTGAGGACACGGGGATGATCTGGTTGGAAACCCCGACCAACCCGCTGCTCACGTGCTTCGACATCGAAGCCATCGCATCGATCGCCCACGAGCGTGGAGCGATCGTTGTGGTCGACAACACGTTTGCGACCCCGTACCTTCAGCAGCCGATCAACCTCGGCGCCGACCTCGTCGTGCACTCAGCCACCAAGTATTTGGGCGGCCACAGCGACGTCGTCGGTGGCTTCATCGCCACGAGCAACGACGAACTGGCAGAGAAGCTCGCCTTCACCCAAAATGCGGCGGGCGCCGTGCCTGCACCGTTCGACAGCTACATGCTGCTGCGTGGCGTCAAGACGCTTGCGGTCCGAATGGATCGCCACTGCGAGAACGCTCGTGCAATCGTCGATCTGCTCGTCGATCACCCTGCAATCGAGAAGGTGCTGTATCCGCAGCTACCGGATCATCCCGGCCATGCCGCAGCTGCCAAGCAGATGAAAGACTTTGGCGGCATGGTGTCGTTCCAGGTCAGGGCTGGCCGCGAAGCAGCGATGCGTGTTGCCGATGCAACATCGGTCTTTACGTTGGCCGAGTCACTCGGTGCTGTCGAATCGCTCATCGAGCATCCCGCTGCGATGACACACATGTCGGCCGCCGGCTCACCGCTCGAAGTTCCCGACAACCTTGTGCGCCTGTCCGTCGGCATCGAAGACAAAGCCGACCTCGTCGCCGACCTCGAACAGGCTCTCGACTCGATCTGATTGTCGATGATTGTCACACCGAGGTCTGACCTCGGTGTGACACTGATGCCATGCCACAACCGTTCAGGTTCGGATATCAAGTTTCGACGGGCGCCGAGCTCGATGTTGTCGATGCGGGTCGGCGTGCCGAGGATGCCGGCTTCGACATCCTGTTGGTGTCCGACCATGTCGGGCCGGGTCGCTCGCCACTCCCCCAGTTGGCGGCAGTCGCAGCCACCACGTCGGCCTTGCGGATCGGCACGTTCGTGCTCAACTCCGACATGCGCAACCCGGTGCAACTCGCGTGGGAAGCAACGACACTCGACCATCTGTCGAACGGTCGTTTCGAACTCGGACTCGGCGCTGGCCACGCCTCTCACGAGTACTCAGAAACCGGCATTGAACTGCTTCCAGCTGCTGGTCGCAAGGCAGCGCTCGTGGAGCGGGTAGAGATCCTGCGCCGCCTTCTCGACGGCGAGACGGTCGACTGGGACGGCACCCACCATCAGCTCACCGGAGCCCACATCGACCGAACGGTGCAGGAACAGCTCCCGATCCTCGTCGGAGGCAACGGCGACACCCTGCTGCGCCAGGCCGCCCGGCACGCCAACATCATCGGCCTCCAGGGCCTCGGAAAAACACTCGAAGACGGCCACCGCCACACGATGAAGTGGACCATCGAGCATCTCGACCATCAGGTCGACTTCATTCGTGTCGAGGCAAGCGGACGCGACATTGAACTCAACGCACTGGTGCAGGTCGTCGTCATCACCGATGACGCCCAGACGGCCGAAGACAATCTCCTCAAACGAGTCGACGGCCTCACTCGCGATGCGCTTCGAGCACTCCCTTATATCTTGATCGGCACAGTCGATGAGATTGTTGCCAAGCTGCATGCCTGTCGGGATCGCTGGGGAATCAGCTACTTCGTCGTTCGCGAGCTCGACGACTTTGTCCCGGTCATCGCCGCCTGCCGCTGATCACCTGTCGGGAGGGTCAGGAGCCGAGGAACAGCTTGTAGGTCGGGTTCTCGGACTCGTTCCAAAAGCGATAGCCGATGACATCCAGGAACTCCCGAAACGCCTCGGCATCGCTCGCCGGCACTTGCATGCCCACCAAGACACGTGCCAGATCGGCACCGTGGTTGCGGTAGTGGAACAGGGAGATGTTCCACGCCGGATTCATCGAGGTGAGGAAACGCAGAAGTGCCCCCGGCCGCTCAGGGAACTCGAACCGATAAAGCACCTCGTCGGACGCATGAGCCGACTTGCCGCCCACGAGGTGACGAACGTGGGCCTTCGCGAGCTCGTCGCCGGTGAGGTCGATGGCGTCGAAGCCTGCTTCGTCGAACGCATCGGCCAACTCGATCGTCTCATCGCGCGACGACGCAGCAATGCCGACGAAGACGTGCGCTGCTGCCGAGTCGCTGATCCGGTAGTTGAACTCGGTCACGTCGCGCTCACCAATGACTTGGCAGAACCGGAGGAAGCTCCCAGGTTGTTCGGGGATCGTGACCGCGAAGATCGCTTCGCGCTGCTCGCCATAGTCGGCGCGCTCTGCCACAAATCGCAAACGGGTAAAGTTCATATTTGCGCCGCACGCAATGGCAACGAGGGTCTGCTCGACCGCGCCGGTCTGCTGGACGTATTTCTTCATGCCGGCAATCGCGAGCGCTCCGGCAGGCTCGAGTAGCGACCGAGTGTCGGTGAACACGTCCTTAATCGCAGCACATGTTTCGTCGGTATCGACGATGATGACGTCGTCGACATACTCCTGGGCCAGCCGGAACGTCTCTGTGCCCGGCCGCTTGACTGCGGTGCCATCGGAGAACAGCCCAACCTCATCGAGCGTCACAAGGTGGCCAGCACGCAGCGAATCAGCCATCGCCGTCGACTCGTCGTGCTGCACCCCAATGATTTTGATGTCTGGGCGGACCTGCTTCACGTACGCAGCGACCCCAGCAATCAAGCCACCCCCGCCAATCGCCACGAAGATCGCGTCGATCGGGCCACCGTGCTGGCGGAGGATCTCCATACCGATCGTCCCTTGACCAGCGATCACGTCGGGATCGTCAAATGGGTGCACCAGGGTGAGGTCACGTTCGGCTTGCAGCTGGAGTGCATGCCGGTACGCCTCGTCGAAGCTCTCGCCATGCAACACGACCTCTGCTCCGCGCTGGCGCACAGCATCGACTTTGAGCGACGGTGCCGTCGAGGGCATCACGATCACGGCGTCACAGCCGAGGCGGCTGGCCGCGAGAGCGACGCCCTGAGCGTGGTTGCCTGACGAGCAGGCAATGACGCCACGTGCTCGGTCTTCGGAGGCGAGGTGAGCCATCTTGTTGTAGGCACCGCGAATCTTGAACGAGAAGACCTCTTGCAGGTCTTCGCGCTTGAAGAAAACCGTGTTCCCCAGCCGACGCGACAGCCCGGGCGCTGGCTCCAGCGGCGTCTCGATGGCAACGTCATAGACCTTCGCATTAAGAATCCGAAGGAGATAGTCGACGTCGCTCACGTCCCCAGTCTGGCCGGTGTTCATCGAATGCTCGGACATGCGATCGTGAGCAGGAGTTTTTGAGCCGCAAAGCAAGAGCGAACGCTCCCACGCGAGGCCATGCGCTCCGGTTCAACCCCGAGATCCCCGAACATTTCGCCCAACCGGATAAAGAACCCGGTAAACCAGAGGCATGACAACCGCAGCGGACGAGCCGACGACCATCGCGCCTGGAGCTGTACCGACGCGACCGATCGTGATTGCCGCAAACCGGCTCCCAGTAATGCGCGACGACACGACGGAGAACGGGTGGGCACCGAGCCCCGGCGGCCTGGTTCGAGCGCTCCTTCCAATGCTTCGATCGTCCGGCGGCACCTGGGTCGGGTGGACTGGCACACCGGACGACCCAACCGAACCCTTCACCGTCGATGGCGTCGACTGCCACCCGGTCAACATCAGTACTGAAGAAGTCGAGCTGTACTACGAAGGATTCTCAAACGACGGCCTCTGGCCTCTTTACCACGACGCACTTCGCGAGTCGACCTACGACATTGCCCAGTGGGAGGCCTACCAGCGGGTCAACGAGCGCTTCGCCATCACACTGGCGAATATTGCTCCCCCGAACGCCATCGTCTGGATCCACGACTACCAGCTCCAGTTGATCCCAGCGATGCTCCGCAAACAGCGTCCCGACATCACCATCGGCTTCTTTCTACATATTCCGTTCCCGCCGTACGAGCTATTCTCGCGGTTGCCGTGGCGCAACGAAATCATCGATGGCCTCCTTGGATGCGACCTGATTGGATTTCAACGGCCGAAGGGCGCGACCAACTTTGCTGCCTGCGCAAGCCAGCTGCGCGAATCTGACATCGGCGAGAACGTCATCCACAATGCCGGGCACCGGACTCAGCTCGGTGTGTTCCCGATCTCGATCGACTTCGCCGAGGTCGAGGAGATGGCAGCCGGTCGCGCCACACGCAAATTGACCAGTCAAATCCGCACCCGCCTCGGCGATCCTGAAGTAATCCTGCTTGGGGTCGACCGGCTCGACTACACGAAGGGCATCGGCCTCAGGCTACGGGCCTTCGGTGCACTGCTCGAGTCGGGCGAACTCGATCCGGAGCGATGCGTCATGGTGCAGGTCGCTACTCCGACTCGCGAGGCCGTCGAGCACTATCAGGATGAACGCCGCGAGATCGAACGGCTCGTTGGCGAAATCAACGGACGTTTCAGCCGGATTGGCCTCCCCGTCGTTCACTACCTGTATCAAACGCTGTCGTACGACGATCTGATCGCCCTGTATCGCGCCGGCGACGTCATGCTGGTCACCCCGTTCCGCGATGGCATGAACCTCGTCGCGAAAGAGTATGCCGCTGCGCACATCGACGGTGACGGTGTGCTCGTCCTGTCGGAGTTCGCTGGCGCCGCTGACGAACTCACCGATGCGGTTCTCGTCAATCCACACGACGATCAGGCCCTCCAAGAGTCGATTGTGACCGCCGTCGAGATGCACCGCCACGAGCGACGAGCCCGCATGGCTGGGCTCCGCGAGCAGGTCAAGCGAATGGACGTCCAGGGCTGGGCCGACCGGTTCTACGCTGCTCTCGAACAGGCTGTCGAGAACCAATGACCGTCACGCCTCAGTATCAAGACCCGGCACAGCTCGGCATCAAAGTCGCAGGCAGCGCCTTGCCATTGCTGATCGGCCTCGACATCGACGGCGTGCTCTCCCCGCTCGTTGACCACGCTGATGACGCACGGCTCCTCGATGGTGTCGCCGACGTCTTGACTCGCCTCGTAGCAGCCGATCATGTGCTGGTCGCTGCTGTTTCGGGCCGAGCTGTGGCCAGCATGCAGACCTTCGGCCTCCCGCCAGACGTACGTCTCATCGGCAGTCACGGCATGGAGGAAGCCGGCCGCCCGTTCGAACCGCTTGACGACATGGAGCGGGAGCGCCTCAACCGGCTGATCGAACTGGCCAGCGCCGCAGCGATCGCTGGCGGGGACGGCGCCTGGGTCGAACACAAACAGGCCAGCGTGGCCGTCCACATCCGCAAAGCCGACGAAGCGCTCGGTGCGGCGGCCCTCGCCACACTGGCTCTCGCTACGCAGGGTGTCGATGGCGCTTCGGCCAAGGCCGGCAGCAACGTGCTCGAATTGTTCACGAGGCACGCAAGTAAGGGCATGGCGGTCGAACGCCTGCGCAACGAGAGTAGACCGCGTACCACCATGTTTGTGGGCGACGACCTCACCGACGAAGAGGCATTTGCGGCACTGGGCGAAGCCGACATCACGATCAAGGTCGGCCCCGCCCCCACCATTGCCGAGTTCAGGCTGCCCGGCCCCGAAAGCGTGCTGGAGTTCCTCGGCTCGCTTGCTGACTGTCTCTGCGAACCCGCCTGATCAGAACAGTGATGTCTGCCCGGCGGGCGGTGTGCGCTTGATCGCCGTCCACGGGTTGCAGTTGTCCATGAACACCCAGCTGCGGCGATGGATCGCCGACGGCCCGTAGCCCTTGATCGCTGCCTTGTGGACAGGACAGGGATAGCCCTTGTTCGTATCGAACGACCAGTGCGGGTATGACTCGGACATGGCCCGCATCTGCCGGTCGCGGACGACCTTCGCGAGGATGCTCGCTGCGGCAACACTGAGGCAATGTAGGTCGGCTTTGACTGCCAACTCGACGTTCGCCACCGAGGGGGAGACGAAGTCCCACTTGCCGTCGGTCACTGCGACGTCGGGCACCATGCTCAATCCCTCGACGGCCCGGTGAGTGGCCAACTTTTGAGCAGCGGACATCCCGAGGTGATCGCACTCCGCTTGGCTTGCTCCGCCAACAGACCATGACACGCACCAGTCGGCGATCCTGTCGAACAGAGCCTCACGCTCCCGCTCGGACAGCAGCTTCGAATCACGGACCCCATTGACTCGAGTGTCTCGAGGCAGAATCGCTGCGCCGACCATCAACGGCCCGGCCCACGCCCCACGGCCGACTTCGTCGATGCCGACAACAGTCTCATGCCCGCGAGCCCACATTTGTTTCTCGATCGCTCGAGTCGGCGCCCGTTTCTTCGAGCTGCGGTACTTCGTCGCCATGACGATTGCATCATGCCAGGGCCGAGGCCGTCTTGCCGTGTCGCCACAGACGAGTACGTGCGGATCCAAGTACCGAGACTCGGGTAGGGGGTCAGGTACGAGGGCTCAGGTGAAGCTGGTTGGTTGTGGCGAGGTCAAACCAGTCTCGGCGGTCAGCGACAGGCTGCGCGGGGCTGCCGATCGCGCGGGTGCTGCCCACAGCGACTCGCCGGTCTGCTCGTTCGACGACCAGTCGGCGTCGGCAGCCGAGGCACTCAGCCGCTGCGCTTTGCCAGTCTGCTCCCACAGGACGGCGGGCCGCTCACCGTGCCAGCGCACAGCGAATGACACGGTAGATGACGCTGATGTGGGAACCCCGTGGAGTTCGAAGTTCGCTCCGAGCCAGCGCGTCGGGATACCGATCGGAAGCAGATTGGTTCCGTCGGCGAGCCGTCGCTCGACTTCGTGAACGAAACGCCCGACAGATGCGCCGCGGACGATTTCTGAGAACGGACCAGGCGCTGACCGAGCTCCGTGACCAACGCGCTTGGCAAGCCGAGCAATGTCACGCGTGGCCCGCCGATCGTCGGCTGCAACCGCAATGTGGTGTGCTGCAGCGATCGCAGCAGGGACGAATGCATTGCCGGACCGAGCAATGGATTCGAGCGGCTCGGCAATCTCGTACATCCACGGTTCAGCCTCTTCGCCGCAACGCACCAATTCGTTGACGTCGAGAATGAACCCGATCGGATCTTGGGCGACGTCAATCGGACCGGTGAGCATCAAATCACATCGCGCGGCCACCACCGCATCGGCGAGCCCGTCGTCGGGAAGGTTGAGTCGGCTTGCCCGCTCGGCCAAGGTGACCCAGCCACGGCTCACCACGTCGGCATCTGGCAACGCCTTCAGGTTGGCAGCGTGGCGGTCGACAGCATCCGGGATCGGCCCGTGCGCGATCGCGACACGAATCGACGTGCGATGTGCAATCGGCAGAGTGATCGTCCCGGCCGGAAGTTCGATTCCCTGCAACGGCATGTCTGCCGGCGGGCGCTCGGTAAGCACGGGCAAGCCAGAGAAAGCAACAGCGAACGGCAGCGGGGAGTCATTTTCGATTTCGATGATCGTCAGCCCGCCGCGATCCGCTACCGACCAGACCCGCTGCACAGCATCGCCGTCGGGGATGCGGACACGAGTTTCGGTGACAGGCGCTCCGGCGAGCCGAATCTGGCGAACGGCAGCCTCAGTCGCTGGCGTGTGCCACCGATCGTCGGCTGCAATGTGCCAATCGATTCGTTCGGCAGCGCCGTCAGTCTGGGCCCAGGGCATGACAGAACCCCACGGAGACACGCTCGCCCTCCACCTCTGGCCGGTGACGCCGAGGACTGTCGACGTATCCGTGCCGCCGGCACTCGATTCGGTCGTGTTGCCGTTCGACGCGCTGATCCCGAGTGACATGCCGGTGAGGCTATTGGCGCCGTGCAGGGTTCGCCCAGCGCAGCGTGTCCAAGCACGGTGGACTTGGACCATCGACGTAGGGTTGTAACCAGTGCGAGTGGCAGCCCTGGTTCCCGTCAAACGATTCACCGCGGCCAAGGGGCGGCTGGCTGGTGCGGTTGACGAACAGCAACGTGCGCGGCTGGCCCGATGGACCGCTACCGGTGTCGTCGGGGCGTTCGGTGACATTGATGTCTACATTGCTTGCGACAACGATGTCGTCGCCGAATGGGCGCGCGATCTGGGCCACGCGGTCATCTGGGGCCCGGGTCTGGGCCTCAACGGGGCGATCGACGACGGCGTTGCAGCGTTAGCCGATGCCGGGTACGACCAGGTCGTCATCGCCCACGCCGACCTCCCACGGCCAGCGTCGCTCTCGACAGTCGCCCGGTGCAATACGATCACCCTCATTCCCGACGACCGTCGTGACGGGACAAACGTCATGTCGTTCCCGCTGACCGACACGGTCCGGGCGGCCTACGGAGCCAAGTCGTTCGAACGCCACCTCGCTGCAGCGCAAATGGTCGGCATCGCCGTCGAGGTTCGCGCCGACACCGACCTAGCACTCGACATCGACACTCCCGACGATCTCACCCACCCACTCATCCGCGAGGTGCTGCCCACATGGCTGCGAACGAACCAGGCCAACCATCGATCCGTCTGAGCGAGGAGCCGTCGCTCAACTACCCCACGCCGAAGTCGGCGCTGGCAATCGGGGCGCATCCCGACGACGTCGAGTTTGGCTGCGGCGGGACTCTGGCGAAATGGGCCGCTGACGGTTGTGTGATTCACCACCTCGTCTGCACCGACGGTTCCAAGGGAACCTGGGATGCCAGTGCCGACACCATTGCCCTCGCCGCCCGGCGCCAGATCGAACAACGTGATGCCGCTGCACGGCTTGCCCGGGGTATAGCTGCGGTGACCGGCGAAGTCCGCTTTCTCGAGTACATCGACGGCGAACTCGAGAGCAGCCTGCGTGAGCGAGGCGACGTCGCAAAGGTGATCCGCGAACTCCAGCCGCAGGTCGTGCTCGGACACGATCCATGGAAGCGGTATCGGTTGCACCCCGACCATCGCCACGCAGGTCTCTTGGCCTGCGAGGGGATCGTTGCCGCCCGCGACCCGCACTTCTACCGCGAGCACGGCACAGCGCACCACCGGCCTGACGCGCTGCTGCTGTGGGAAGCCGACGAGCCGGACCACGGCGAAGATATCAGCGCTCACATCAACGCAAAGCTTGATGCACTCCACGCTCACGAGAGCCAGTTCGAGTCGACGATGAAGGTCGCCGATGGCAACGAGCTTGACGTCTTCGACGAACGGATCCGGGCACGAGTCGAGGGCCTTGGAACACCATTCGGCGTCGGCGCTGCCGAAGTGTTCAAGCTGATCACGTCACTCTGATCGAGTCGCGCAACGGGAGACCCCGGAGGGCCTCCCGTTTACGAACTCAAAATGTGATCAGCTGATCACTTCTTCTTCGCTACAGCTTTCTTCGCTACAGCTTTCTTCGCGGCCGGAGCCTTCTTGGCTACAGCCTTCTTCGCGGCCGGAGCCTTCTTCACTACAGCCTTCTTCGCGGCCGGAGCCTTCTTCACTACAGCCTTCTTCGCGGCCGGAGCCTTCTTCACTACAGCCTTCTTCGCGGCCGGAGCCTTCTTCACTACAGCCTTCTTCGCGGCCGGAGCCTTCTTCACTACAGCCTTCTTCGCGGCCGGAGCCTT
>JBLIMF010000049.1:0-15422 GCA_047638615.1 Gammaproteobacteria bacterium | reverse complement strand
GTGACCAGACCATCGAAACAATTGGCGCCCGCGATGGCTGGGACGTCATCGCTGCGGTCCAGAACGGCAACGTCATCGAGATGGATGATGACGTTGCGTCACGTTGGGGCCCGCGCGTCGTCGACTACGTGGAAGCAGTTTCGGTAGCGGTTCAGGCCGCCGCCGTTCCGGCGTAGTTTCTTCCTGATGTCTTCTCTCGCAACGAGCTCCGAACAGGTAATGCCTGCGCGGAGCCCGTTGCGAGACGGAGTCTGGTTTGCTGGTGCTGCCGCTGTGCTGCTGGCAGCGATCATGTTCGGCTCGTCGATCGGGCCGGCCGGGCCCGACTGGTGGCGTGTGCCACTTGAGCTCCTGAATCGTCTGCCGCTGATCAACTTCGAAACAGGTGTGACCGACGGTGAATGGGCAATCGTCTGGAAGATCCGGATGCCGCGCGTCGTCCTCGGCGGGCTTGTCGGCGGCATGTTGTCGATCGCCGGAGCCGCCTACCAGGGCGTATTCCGGAACCCGCTCGTTGACCCCTACCTCCTCGGTGCAGCAGCCGGTGCGGGCCTTGGAGCGACCATTGGTCTGACGATCGGCCGCAGCGCTACCTCCGGTTGGCCGGTCGACCCCGTCCCCGCAATTGCATTCGTCTTCGCTGTTGCAACGGTGATGGTCACGTACACGGTCGGAGCAGCATTTGGCGGCTCACGCACCGGAGTCACGCTCGTCTTGGCTGGTGTTGCGGTGGTGTCGTTCACATCGGCAATTCAGGCGTTTATCCTGCAGCGCAACTTGGACGTGATCCGCGAGGTGACTCGCTGGCTCCTCGGCAGTCTGACTCGATCGAGCTGGGCAGACGTTCGGCTCGTTTTGCCGTATGTCGCCGTTAGCTCGTTGGTGCTCATCATGCATCGCCGACACCTCGATGTGTTCCGCGTCGGTGACGAAGAGGCAGCAACACTCGGTGTTTCGGTCCCCCGAACTCGGCTGGTGATCGTTATTGCTGCAACGCTGGGAACTGCTGCGGTGGTGTCGGTGAGCGGGTTGATTGGCTTTGTCGGACTTGTGGTGCCGCACGTGGTTCGGCTGATCGCAGGCGCAGGGCACCGGCGACTCTTGCCGCTGTCGATGATGGGAGGGGCCGCATTCATGATCCTCGCCGATGTTCCCGGGCGAATGCTGACACGGCCCGCAGAGACCCCGATTGGGATCGTCACGGCGTTTGTCGGGGCCCCGTTTTTCCTGTATCTCCTCCGCACGAGGCGCGTCGGAGCATGAGCACGCTGACGCTTGACGAGGTTGCGGTGCGATACAGCAAGCGTGGCGCTTCGGCGTTGGTCGGCTATTCAGACGTTGTCGCTCCTGGCGAGTGGCTCGGTCTCATCGGGCCGAACGGC
Organism: Gammaproteobacteria bacterium; assembly: GCA_047638615.1. GTDB lineage: Bacteria > Actinomycetota > Acidimicrobiia > Acidimicrobiales > Ilumatobacteraceae > Ilumatobacter_A. The sequence goes on along the minus strand of JBLIMF010000049.1, from coordinate 14,040 downwards.
GCCGGCAAGTCGTCGTTGCTGAAAGCGATTGCCGGACTGGTCCGCTCCGATGGCCGTCTCGCTGTCGACGGCGTCGTGCTCGACGACCTCAACGACCGATCACGAGCCGCGCTTGTTGCCTACGTCGCACAGGATCCGTTGATTCCGAACGACATGACCACGCGTGAGTATGTGCTCCTCGGTCGGACGCCATACATCGGCTACTTCGGCTCTCCGACCAGCTCTGATCACCGAGTCGTCGACGATGTACTTGAGCGACTTCGCCTTGGTGAGTTCGCCGATCGCTTACTCGGTGAACTGAGCGGGGGAGAGCGGCAGCGCATTGTCCTCGCTCGGGCTCTGGCGCAACAGGCGCCGATCCTGCTGCTCGATGAGCCGACGTCGGCCCTCGATATTGGTCACCAGCAGCAAGCGCTCGAACTGGTGGCCGAACTCCGTCGCACTGAGCAGATCACCGTGATCAGTGCGTTGCACGATCTGACACTGGCTGGCACGTACACGGACCGCTTGGTCATGCTCCACCACGGTGATGTCGTGGCAGCTGGCGACGCTGCCGACGTACTCACGGCGAACCGTCTCGGCGAGATTTACAACGTGTGCGTCACGGTCGAAGTGGATGTCGATGAGTTGGGCAACCGGCAGGTCGTCGTGGTCCCACGACGTGGCTTTCCGGCACCGTGACCGCCATGCGCCCGCTGATGGTGCTCGGCTGCACGTCTGATGCGGGCAAGTCGCTCCTCGTCACGGCGCTCTGTGCCTGGTTCCGAAGTCAGGGTGTTCGTGTCGCTCCGTTCAAGGCGCAGAACATGTCGAACAACGCTCGTGTCGTGGCGACGCCGCATGGCAACGGGGAAATCGGGGTAGCGCAGTGGTTGCAGGCGAGAGCAGCCGGGCTCGAGCCCGACGTCCGGATGAACCCGGTGCTGCTGAAGCCGGAAGCCGACACGCAGAGTCAGGTCGTGGTGCGTGGCGTCGTTGATCGGGAGTTGACGGCTACGCCCTGGCAGAACCGTCATGATGCGCTGTGGACACCGATGGTGGAGGGGTTTGACGGCCTTGCCTCCGAATTCGACCTCGTCGTGATCGAGGGGGCGGGCAGCCCAGCCGAGATCAACCTCGTCGATCAGGTCAACAATCGGATGGTCGAACATGCTGATGCGGCGGCGCTGCTGGTGAGCGATATCGATCGTGGCGGCTCGTTTGCCCACCTGTATGGCACCTGGTCGCTGGTCCCCGAGGGCACGCGTCAGCGGCTTGCCGGGTATGTCCTGAATAAGTTTCGAGGCGACCCAACGCTGCTCGCACCGGGGCCGGAGCGGTTGACCGAAATGACGGGAATGGCCGACGCGGGTGTCTTGCCGGTGTTGCGTCACCGGCTCCCTCGCGAGGAGGGAGCAATTGAGCACGGCGACGCACCGGCCGGTGCACCGCTGGTCGTGATCCCCCGGCTTCCGTTCGGCTCGAATCTCGACGAGTTCCACATGCTGAGCCATGCCGCGAGTGTTCGTTGGGCGACTGACGCTGCCTCGTTCGAGCGGGCTGACATCGTGCTCCTGCCGGGCTCCAAGTGCGTCATTGCCGACCTGGCATGGATGCGCGAGCGCGGTCTTGATGTCGCCGTTGCGCAGGCAGCTACTGCTGGCACACCGGTCATTGGAGTGTGCGGCGGAGCGATGATGCTGGGAATGTCATTCGACGATCCGGATGGCGCTGAGGGCCTCGTCGGCGGCTCCGCTGAGATGCTTGGGTTGCTGCCTCTTCGGACGACACTGGTTGCCGACAAACTGGCCGTCCGGTCGAGCGTCGACTGGGAGGGCGAACAGCACGACGGCTACGAGATCAGGTACGGCCGGGTATCAGGAGGGGACAATCTGGTGATTGCTCGGAGCGAACTGGGGCCGGTCGGCTGGCGCAGCGGCAACGTCGTTGCCACCACAGTTCACGGTCTTTTCGAAGATCCGGCATTCGTCAACCGCCTGCTTGGGATTCGCATCAGCTCGGTGCTGGACGAGACGTTCACCCAACTCGCCGATGCTGTCGAGCAGCACCTCGATACGGATCTCCTCCGCCGACTCATCTCGACCTGACGGCTCGATTCACCAGAACCGGAGGTCGATGTCCCACTTGTCCGTGATGGTGTCCCCGTCGACGACCCACATCTGCTGGTGCTTGGCAACGGTTGGGTCGACATGGGCGGGGAGCAGCCTCGTGCGGTCGCCGACCTTCCAATCGGCGAGCTCAGTGGGTGACAGCGTCGTGTGCTCGTCGGAGCAGAACAAGACCTTGCCGTTTGCCCACGAGGGGTTGCCGTGGTCCATTCCGAGTGACTTGAGGCCGCAGTCGACGACGATCCAGCCCTTTGGACTGACGGAGATCACGGTGGCCAGCACGCTCAGGGCACACTCGAAGGGGAGGTCGAGTTCGAGGTACTGAGTGTCCATGAGGGCGTAACTGCCGGCCTGGATTTCGGTGCACCACGTGTTCGAATCAAACGTGCCGGTACCGCCACCCGACACAATGTCGCCTCCGACGCGGTTGGCAGCATCGAGCAGGATCGACGTGGCCGCTTCGACCTTGTCGACACGTTCGCTGCGGTCGTTGACCATCATGAGGTGGCCCTCGTAGCCCATCACGCCGCGGACGTCGAGCCCGGCTGTCCGTGCCTTCTCGGCGAGCCGCGGTGCGTCGTCGATCGAGCAGCCGCAGCGGGGAAGGCCGATTTCGACGTCGATCAGCACGCTTCGGATACCTCCGGCAATGGCTGCGTCGAGGGTGACGTCGGAGTCAACGGCGACGGTGATGTTGGCGTCGTCAGCCAACGCTCCGAGGCGAGCGACGTCAAGCGACTCGTTGGCGAGGAGGAGGTCGTCGCAGAGGCCCGCTCCGACCATGCCCTCGATTTCGCGGGGAGTGGCTGCACAGAAGCCGGTGTGTCCGCCACTGGCGAGGCGGCGCGCCATTGCAGTCGATTTAAATGCCTTGACGTGAGGGCGGAGTTTGTGCGCTGGCAGGACAGCGTCCATTGCGGCACAGTTCGCTTCGAAGATCGATGACTCGACGACGAGGGCTGGTGTTCGAATGTCGTTGGTGGTGGTCGGATCCAGTTCGTTGGGCACGTGCCCAAAATAGCAGGTCAGTGCAGGCTGTCGAGAAATAAGTGGAGCTGCTGCCGTTGGACTCGTCGATGGGGCAGCGACGGGTTGAGAACAGCCTGCATACTCAAGCCGTCCATCAGCGTCAGGAATCCGTCAACGATGACCTTGGCCGAACGGTCTGCGTCGATCTCCCCAGCACCCTGCGCCTGCTTGGTGTACCGCATCACAGCTTTCGTCAACTGACGACGCTGGTCGTGGTACCAGACGGCGAGGTCGGGTGATCCAACCGATGCAGCGACAAACGACAGCTCGGCTTGGGCTTCCGCCAGTCGAGCGTCATCAAGCGGAAGGAGTTCGAGCATGAGTTCGCCCAATGCGTCAAGGCCGGATCGCCCGGCTAGCCGAGCATCCAATCGCAGACGGATTCGCTCGTAGAACCGCTCGAGGAGCTGGCGAACGAGATCATCCTTGCTCTCAAAGTAGTGCGACAGTGCTCCCTTTGCCTCGCCCGCAGCTTCGGCCACCCGGCGTGTGGTCAGCCCGTCGAGGCCATATGCGAGGAGCACCTGGCTTGCGGCGTCGAGGAGTTGGCCGCGTCGCTCGAAATGATCCACGATTTTGGGCACCCGCCCAACGTAGCGTTTGTCAGACCTTCTCCATGCGACTCAGTGGGCCTGCCGGAAATCGGACCTTGACCGCATCGTCTGCAGAGATGGTGCCCCCTGCAACGACGATGCCCATGACCCCGGTGCGTCCGATCTTTGGCCCGTCAGGGTTGTCTGGATCGTCGATAAACATCATCTTCATCACACCATCGCCGACCGACTTGATCTGGCGGCACGGGTTGCGGAGGCCAGTCAACGCAACAAGGGTTTCGTTGCCGATGCGGAGCATCGAACCGACGGGCAGGCTGATCAGGTCGATCCCCGTTGTCGTGATGTTCTCACCGAGTTGCCCAGCAACGATGTTGTGGCCCGCATTGTTGACTTCATCGAGCAGCTCACTCATCACCAGGTGGACCTGACGGAGGTTCGGCTGGTCGGGGTTCGCAGCGACGCGCGAGCGGTGCTTGACGTTTGCGCCTTGGTGGGCGTCGCCGTTGACGCCCAGCCCGGCAACCAATTCGATCGACTCGCAGGTGACCTTGGAGAACGTGTGCTCGTTGCTGCGGTGGACTGCAGCCACCGTTCCAATCAGATCCGAATCCATTCGCCAAGCGTAGAAGGCATACGCTTGAGACATGGCTGATGCGTATCCAGATTTCCCTGGCGTCGACCCGTATGACACCGTGCGTTCACCCGAGGCTGAGCGAGTGCACCGCAAAAAGATGTGTGCCTTTGGCTATCGGATCTTCGGGGCCCAGCGCTGGGGTCAGCTCGGCGATGGTCATGTTTCGGCGCGCGACCCGATTCTGACCGACCATTTTTGGCTGCTCGATTGGGGCGTGCCGTTCAGCGCTGCCACGCCGGAACAACTCGTCCTCGTCGGGCCCGGTGGCGACGTCATCGATGCTGATGGCACCCCGACCGGTGCAGTCAACACGGCGGGTTACAACATTCATGCGCCGTTGCTTGAGGCCCGCCCTGACGTGGTGAGTGCATGCCACACGCACACCCAGTTCGGTACGCCTTGGTCAGCGAACGTCGAGCCTTTTCGTGCGCTCAGCCAAGAGTCGACGGCGTTCGTTTTTGACCAGGCGCTGTTTGACGACGAAGAAGTCGAGGTTCTTTCCACTGATGGCGGCAAGCGAATTGCGGCGTCGCTCGGCGAGGCGAAACTGTGCATTCTGCGCAACCACGGCCTGCTCACGGTCGGGCGCACGGTCGAAGAAGCGGTCGGCTGGTTCGTGATGGCCGAGCGCGTGGCCGAAGTGCACGTTAAGGCACCGAACGGCAAGGCCATCAGCGACGAGGCGGCAGCGATTGCTGCAGGGCCGATGGCTGGCGAGCTCACGGGCTGGCGGGTGTTCCAGTGGCTCCGGCGGAGCCTGCTCGGCAACTGATGAAGCGGAGCGCCCTCATGCGTGGTTGTGGTGAATTTTTGAGTCGCTCGGCCGCATTCCGATCCGGTAGTGCTCGGCGGCCAGCCCGGCAATTCCGATCACATCGATAATCACGATCAGCCACACAGCGTCGATCGACCCGCCGGCAAAAAGCACGGCGCCGATGACAGCGAGCACGGACAGGCGCTCGGTCGCAACGGCGTGAAAGGCCCGGTACGCGGCAACGGTGATACCGAGTACGAAGAGTCCAATGCCGCCAAACAGGATCGCTCGGTATGGCAAAGGCACAGGCTCAGTGGGATGGAGCGCTGCGTTTTCGAAGCCCACAGCGATCAGGATGATCCCAGCGACAATGAGCGCGTGTGTGTACGTGTACGCATCTCGAAAAAACCAGCCGCGCTCTTGGCCCTGGAGTTCCTCGGCGCGATGTTCGAGCGCGGGCTGGACCCGGTCGAAATACGACCACCAGAGCATTCCCGCTGCAATACCGGTGGCGACGAGGGCCACCACGATCTCGGCGGAGAACCCCTCGCTTGCCGACAGTGGTTCGGCGACGGCGCGGCCCAGGGCAACAATCACTTCGCCGAGGGCAACGATGATAATCAGCGCGTGGCGTTCCGCGAAGTGTCCCGGACGGAGAAGCAACTCGCCTTCCGACATCGTGATCGTCGCCCAGATCACGATGAGAATGGCGAGGACCCAGGCGCCGACGCGCCACTCGTCCTGCAGGAAGCCACCAAAGACCAGCACGATCATGGCGATGAGGCTCGGTTGAAAATATCGGAGCACCGAATGATGTTCCGGTGTGCCGGTTTCGATGCCGACGAGCATCACCGACAGCGCCATCAGGTAGATCACGGCGAGGGGCAAGACGAACAGCAGGCCGGACCCGTCAAACGCGGTTTCCACGGCCGCGCCCATCGGAACGGTCGCTGCGGTCGCGACGAGAAAACCGAATCGTACCGAGCGCTGGTTGCCAGGCACAGCATTGGCAGCCCAGGTGAACTGTGTCCACGGCAGCCAGATCAGCAGGAAGATCAGACCTGCCTTGGCGACGTGCTCCCAGTCGGGGTGCACCACCAGCATGTGGACGATCTGGCTGAAGGCAAAAACGAAGGCCAAGTCGAAGAACAGCTCGACGGGATCCGCCGTGTAATCCTCGGTTTTCTCGGGTACGACGAGTCCCTTCATCGGCCGGAGGCCAATGCAAATCCGACGAAGGCCTGACTGAGGTCAGACGGCCCGACTGAGGTCAGTAATCGATAGCGGCAAACTCGCGCAGCTTGGCCACGCGGTGGTGGGCGTCGATCATGCGGACCGTTCCACTTCGCGAACGCATCACGAGGCTTTGCGTGCGAGCACCCTGTTTGTCGAAGCGCACACCCCGCAGGAGCGCTCCGTCGGTGAGGCCGGTCGCTGCGAAGAAGCAGTTGTCACTGGTGATCAGATCGTCTTGCATCAGAATGCGATCGAGGTCGAACCCGGCATCGGTCATTGCGGTCATCTCGGCATTGCTCTGCGGAGAGAACTGGCACTGGATCTCACCTTCCATTGCCTTCATTGCTGCAGCGGAGATGACGGCCTCAGGGGTGCCGCCGATGCCCATCAGTACGTCCACGCCGGCCTCGGGCCAGCAAGTTGCAACGGAGCCGTAGACGTCGCCGTCGGTAATGAGGCGAATACGGCAACCGCTGGCGCGGACCTCAGCGATCAGTTCGACGTGGCGTGGCCTGTCGAGGATCACGCAGGTGAGATCGCCGACGTCCTTGCGTGTTGCCTTCGCGATCCAGCGCAAGTTCTGCGTGGGGCTGGCGGTGATATCGATCGCTCCGACGGCATCGGGGCCGACGGCGATCTTGTTCATGTAGTACGACGGCCCGGGGTCAAGCATCGATCCGCGATCTGCAACGGCAATGACTGCCAAGGCGTTGGTTTTGCCGAGCGCAGTGAGGGTCGTGCCGTCGATCGGGTCAACAGCGACATCGACTTCGGGCTGGCTGCCGTCGCCGACTTCCTCGCCGTTGTACAGCATCGGAGCGTCATCCTTCTCGCCTTCGCCAATGATGACCGTGCCGGTCATTGCAACGGTCGACAGCGAGAGACGCATGGCATTGACGGCTGCACCGTCGGCGGCGTTCTTGTCGCCACGCCCGACCCAGCGGGCAGCGGCGAGGCATGCCGATTCAGTCGCTCGTACGAGCTCCATCGCCAGGTTGCGGTCGGGATTCTCGCGTGTGGACATTTCCGCACATTATCGGTGGTGAAGTGATTGACCCAGACCAGCCGCCCGATGCTGCTCAGATTGCCAAAGTGCAACGGGATTTTGCGGCTGGTCCTAACATTTCCCGGTGCACATCCCTTTCGAGCTATTGACCGCTGGCCGCGACCTCACTGAGCCGAAGATCTCGCCGGACGGGCAGACCGTGGCGTTCGTGCAGCGGTGGCGGAGCGCGGCGGCGATCATGACCGTGCCCGTGGAGGGCGGTGCCGAGCGCGTGATGAGCACTGGGCCCGACCCAGCACACGGTCGTGGCATTGGCGGCGGCTGCTTCGACTGGCACCCCGACGGCACTGGTGTGGTTTATGCGGCAAGCGACGGCGAGCTGTGGTGGCAACCGATCGGTGGCCGTCCTGAACCGATCACCGATATCGGGCGTGAATGTCGAGCTCCGTCGATTGCTGGTTCGGTCGTGGCGTTCATCATTGACGAGGCCGAAGTATGGGAAGTGCAGCTCGGCTCAGGAGCGCTGCGTCGGCTCGATGATGGCGCGGACGCATTCTGTTTCGATCCTGAGCTGGCACCCGATTCATCGACCGTTGTCTGGCAGGGGTGGAGCCCTCCGGCCATGCCGTGGGACGCCGCAGCACTCGTGACGTGTGCGCTCGTGGATGAAACGTGTGAACGGTGGCGCCCGGAAGGTGCCGCGGTCCAGCAGCCGCGGTTCACCAGCGCCGGGAACACAGCGATGGTCCACGATGCCAGTGGATGGCTCAACGTGTACGTCGACGACAAGCCGGTTCTCGCCGAACCATTCGAGCAGGCGGGGCCGACGTGGGGGATGGGGCAGCGCAGCTTTGCTTTGTCGCCTGACGGGAGGCTGGTCGCTCTGTGCCGTAACGAAGGAGGCTTCGGTCGACTGGTTGTTGTTGAACGGTCGACCGGAGCGGTCACCAACATCGGCAAGGGCGGTCACGGTCAATTGAGCTGGCACGGCAATACGGTCATCGCGCTGCGGACCGGTGCGGTGACACCCACGCAGATCGTGGTGTACGACGTGAGCGACCTTAATGTCAAACCGCCTCGCAGGGTGTTGGCAGTGGGGCCCGCCGATGGCTGGCAGAACTTCGAACTTCCCGAGCCCGAGGTCATCAAGGCCGACGGGTTGTTCGGTCGTCGGTACGCAGCAGGCAACGGAAAGTTGCTGGCCTGGGTGCACGGCGGGCCGACTGACCAGTGGCAGGCCGACTTTCGCCCACGGATCTCCTACTGGTGGAGTCGCGGCTGGGACGTACTGGTCGTTGATCCACGCGGGACAACCGGGCATGGCCGTCAGTTCCAACAGGCGCTCAACGGTGGGTGGGGTCGCTTCGACGTCGACGACACCGCAGCGCTCATCGCCCATTGCCACGCTGCTGGCTGGGCGACTCCGGCAAGCACAGTGGTGATGGGCGGATCGTCCGGCGGGCTCACTGTGCTTGGTGTTCTCGCCGACCATGCTGACCTGGTTGCGGGTGGGGTGGCCGCATACCCTGTCAGTGATCTCCGAGCGCTGACCGAGGTGAGCCATCGCTTTGAAGCGCACTACTGCGACACGCTCGTTGGCGAACCCGCAGTCGTGGGCTGGGAGCGGTACGACGAGCTCTCGCCGCTGCATCGTGCTGATCGCATTGGCGCACCGCTGCTGCTTTTCCACGGCAGCGACGATCCGGTGGTGCCAATCAGCCAGAGCGAGACCGTTGTCGAGGCGATTCGGTCGAGTGGTGGTCAGGTGGAATTCGTTGTCTACGAGGGCGAAGGGCACGGATTCCGTGATGTGGCCAATGTTCGAGACGAATACGAGCGAACCGAAGCATTCCTAACAGCACTGACGCTCTGACGGAAGGTAGCGTGCACCCGTGGCATTTGTAAGCAGAGGCGGCGGCGCCGAACAACAGAACGAAACCGCCGGTATCGGCGAAACGGTCGACTTCGATCCGAATGATCCGGCGGTGACCAAGGTCCATTACAACGTCGATGTCTGGACATTCGACCAGCGGGCCGAGCTGGCCGAGGCAATGGCCCAGGCGCTGGTTCCCCATGCATGGGACGGCAGCGAGCTCGTCGTGCCCGAAACGCATGAAGACAGAGTCGACGCCATTTTCGAGCGGCTCGAAGAGGAGCTCGGCCCGTTTCCGATCGTGCTCGAAAGCGACGCCGAGTCGACCGAGTTCAACCTCGATGAGTGGACCGAAGCCGACCGCACGGTGCTGAGCGAGGCGCTTGTCGAATCCGAAGTACCACACCGTTGGGAAGGCCATGCCGTTGTCGTGGCCGTAGAAGCAGAAGACGCCGTCGACGATCTGCTCGATGCAATCGAGGCTGGTGAGCTGATGAACGCCGACCAATCGGGTGACAACGAGCCGCCGGAAGGCTCGTTGAGCACGATCTTCCTCGCTGCCGACAAGCTGGCGAAAGACCCGCTCGATGCGAAGGCCCGCAAGCGGTTGATCGAGCTCGCCCAGCTCATCGACAAGAGGCACCCGCCGTACGCACTTGCCCAGCGAACATGGGCTGGCGCTGTTGCCGGGGTCGACCGAATCGTGGAGCGGGTCATGGCTGATGCAGAAGGCTCCAAGGTCGGCACGGACGATGACGCTGAGGGCTCCGACATCATCGGCTTGGCACAAGAACTTCGTTCGTTGCTTCGACCGTACGTGTAACTCGACGATCTGACCTGAACGGCTGATTGTGCTCCTCGCTGAACTGGAGATCTTCCACACCCGGCCGACGGTGCCAACACGCCGCGTTGCTCTCGGCAACATGGTGCTGCCGGTTGACCCGGCGCCCGGCTTCGGTGGCCTGCTGCTCGGATCTGTGGTCGCTGCGCATCTCGGAGGCCTCAGCGATGACCAGGTGGCCGATGTCCACAGGTTGGTCACCGAGGTCGGCCAGGGCGGACGAATCGTGCAACCGCGGCTCCGCCATCGCTTTCAGGTCGACCGCCATGGCCTTGCCGTCAGCAACCATCGCTTGATAGGTGACGGCGACGAGATCTCGTTCGATTTCAACAGCACGGGAACCGACTTGAGCCAGGTCCTTGGCGCGATCTATGCAGCCGAACGACTGGCGCCCGAGTACCGGCGCAGTGTCGCAGACGTCATGCAGAAGGGGGCGAGATGGCGTGGCCCGATTGGCGCATCGTTGATCGCACACCTTGCCGGATCGCAGACGACCACCCTCGAAGCGCTCGCTGACCCACTCGGGTGGGCGCTGAGCATCCTCGGATTCGAGCTCGGCAGCAAGAAGCCGTCGAAGCGTGAGGTCACCTCGAAGTTCCGCAGGCGGATGCATGATGTGCACCCCGACCATGGCGGCGATCGAGGCGACGCGGCGAAGTCGATGAGCGACTTGGCTGAAGCTCGTCGCATCCTGAGCGCCAAAGACTGAGGCGGCCCGCATGGCTTCCCCGAGCTTGTTTCTGTATCCGGGCGCCGGGTCTGACCGCAATCACGCTCGACTCCTTGCGATCGAACATCGAGTTGCTGCCCGGACCAACCGACTCGACTTTCCGTATTTAAAGGAAGGCCGGAAGGGGCCGCCTGACCGAGCGCCGAAGTTGATGGCGTCAGTTCGTGACGACCTCAACGAGATCTCTCGACGTCGGAGTCCGCTGATCATGGGTGGCCACTCGATGGGCGGGCGGATGGCCTCGATGGTCGCCGCTGACGTCGACGGGGCGGGCCCGGTGAAGAATCTGGCGGCGATCGTGTTGCTGGGCTACCCGCTCCATCCGCCAAAGAAACCCGACAAGCTGCGCGTTGCGCATTTCCCCGACATCAACGTGCCCTGTCTCTTCATTTCTGGAACCAAAGACGAGTTCGGCACGCCTGACGAACTCGAGCAATGGACTGCCACGATTCCTGCGCCGGTCGAACACATCTGGCTCGAAGGTGCCCGCCACGACCTCAAGGGTCGCGACGCCGTGATTGCCGATGCCGTCGCCGAGTTCGTACAACGCATGTCTTGACGTCGGAGCGCAGGGCTGTCCCACCGAGGTCTGACAATCCGACGCTGCAGTCCTCATTGAACCGGTGGCGACAGGTGCGCCGCCAAGAGGTCGGCGACGTCGCGTGTCGCGGAGGTGGTCGGCTCATTGGCACGCATGAGCGCGTGCCATTGCACCGGGAGCCCGTCGGTGCCGCAGCGCACCGCTGTGAGACGGCCAGATTCGATCATCGCGGTCATCGCCCAGCGGCTGAGCACGCTGAAGCCTGCGTTGGCGGCCACGAGCTCGGCGATGGCGCTGACGTGCCCGATGACAGTGATGAGGCGTGGCCGTATCGATGCTTTGCTGAGGAATCGTTCGTGTTCGAACCCGGGCGTGGCCACCCGGCTGTAGGTCAGATAGGTCTCGTCGGTGAGTTCGTACGGTCTGACCGAAATGCGGGCGGCGAGGTGATGCGTGGGGGCCACTATCACCGCCAGTTCGTCGACGAAGAGCGGCACCGACGTGAGTGCACCGATGGGGTTGCCGGGAGCAATCACGATGTCGACCTCGCGCTGGTCCAGGCTGCGGTCGGCAGCTGCGCCCATCACGACGAGTTGCACATCGATCGTTGGGTGAGTGGCTCTCAGGCGGCTGCGGAACGGCGCGAACCAGTGGTAGGTCTCGTAGGTTTCGACCGCAACGCGAACCGTTGAGCTGTATCGGCCCGCTGAGCGGAGCACGTCGTCTTCGCAGCGTTGTAGCTCTGCGAGCGCAAGGGTGGCGGCTTGCTGGACGACGGTGCCCGCCTCGGTGGGCTGTAGCCGCCGACCGGGTCCGCGGTCGAACAGCTTCACGCCCATGCGTTGCTCCGCGTCGGCGAGTCGATGGCTCAGCGCTGACTGGCTGATCGACAACGCCACCGCTGCGCTGGTCACCGTGGCGTGTTCGATGATCGCAGCGACGGTCTCGTAGTGTCGAATATCGAGCCGAAGTGCCACCTGAACAGGTTATATGCAAGTTGTGCATGGGTTACGTGATCAACATGCGTTGGACACATGCTTCGGTTCAGACGCATCATCGGGCCATGCCCAAAGACATTCAGTACGCCGACGCAGAACTCGGGTGGCTCGACGACCTCGTCGACACAACCCGCTATCCACTCGACGATCCCGACTCGACGGCATGGACTGCACTTGTCGACCAGTGCCGCAGTGAGATCGCCGAACACGGATGTCTGACGCTTCGCGACTTCCTACGACCAGAAGCTCGACGGACGGCGGGCATCGAGATCGCCGATCTGGCGCGTGGTGTGCCGATCCGATACGAGACATGCACCGTCTACTCCCGACCAGGACTCGAAGCAGAACTTGCCGTCGATGACCCGCGGCGACTGGCCTTTTACCGCGGGACGGGCCACATTACCCGTGACATGATCGGGCCCCACACCGTCGCGCACCGGCTCTACGCGTCACCGAAGTTCAAGGCGTTCGTGAAGGATTGCGTCGGCGCCGAAAGCATCTTCGAATACGCCGACCCGCTCGCTGGCCTCATCGCCACTGTGGTGCCGCCTGGCAACGAACTCTCCTGGCACTATGACACGAACGAATATGTCGTCACCCTGATGACGCAGCAACCCGACGCCGGTGGCCTGTTCTGTTACGCCCCGAACCTGCGTCGGCCTGGCGACGAGAACATCGACGGCCTTGGTGCCGTGCTTGCGGACCCAGAACACCCCTCGATCCGCAAGGTCGATCTGCGCCCCGGCGACCTCCAGATTTTCCTCGGCCGCTACTCACTGCACAAGGTCGGCAAAGTCAGTGGAACAACCGATCGACACGTCGCGGTTCTCAGTTACGCCGACAGACCCGGCGTGATCGGCCCCGTCGACCGCACCCGTGCTGTCTACGGCCGGGTCACCGAGGCCCACCTGGTCGCCGAACAGTCCAAGCTCCAGTCCAATGACGGACTGATGCTGTGACAGCCACATCGCTCAACACCACATCGCTCGACACCACATCGCTCAACACCACATCGCTCGACACCACATCGCTCGACACTGCCGCACGCAACACCGTGCGCAACACAGCGGCACCAGCTTCGAGCGAAGCTGACATCACGGCACTCGAGTCGGGTCGACTGGACCGGCTCCGGGCGTCGCTCGCTGCCGCCGAATGCGATGCTGGTGTGTTCTACGACCCGATCAACATCCGTTACGCGACCGGCACGTCGAACATGCAGGTCTACTCTCTGCACAACCCCTGTCGATACGCGTATGTCCCTGTTGTCGGCCCGGTCGTACTGTTCGACTTCAAGGGTTGCGAGCACCTCTCTGACGGGCACCACAACGTCGCCGAAGTCCGCAGTGCCATCAGTTGGTACCACTTCGTTGCTGGCCCGCGAGTTGAGGAATTCGCGAGCAACTGGGCCCACGAGATCGTTGCGCTGCTCGGCCCGAGCACGACGGGTCGTCGACGACTCGCTGTCGACCGCCTCGACCCAGCCGGACTCCATGCATTGGAACGCCTTGGCGTCGAGGTCATCGACGGACAGGCCGTCGCTGACCGAGCCAAGGTCATCAAGACACCCGAAGAGATCGACGCGATCCGCCGCGCAATGACGTCCTGCGACCACGGAATAGCACGAATGCGTGCCGCGCTGCGACCGGGCATCACTGAACAACAACTGTGGTCCCACCTACACGCCGCAAACATCGAATCCGGGGGCGAGTGGTTCGAAACCCGACTCCTGACGTCCG
>JBLIMF010000048.1:0-16009 GCA_047638615.1 Gammaproteobacteria bacterium | reverse complement strand
AGGCCGACGGCGTGTCATACGACGGCGAATTCATCAACTTTGAGAACATCTCGTCAAACCCGAAGCCGACCAACGGTTCGGTGCCGATTCACATTGGTGGGCACAGTGAGGCTGCAGCCAAGCGGGCTGGTCGGATGGGCGACGGGTTCTTCCCAGCCAAGGGCAACATGGCCGAGTTGATCGACATCGCCAAACAGACCGCCGCCGATGCAGGCCGCGATCCCGAGGCGATCGACATGACCGGTGTCCACCCAGGTATTTTCGGCGCCGATCCCGCGGCAGCAGTCGAGGAAGCGGCATCGTGGGGCGTCGATCGTCTTGTTGTGCCGGCATTTATGTTCATTGGCGACACCGAACAGAAGATGGCCGAGTTCGCCGCGAAGGTCATCCTGGCCTGACCGGGCAATTGTTCGTTCAGCCGGGCGAGTTCCGCCGCAATCGAGTTGGGCTGGGACACCAGGCTTGAACTGGTGCGGAGAATTCAGTGCAGGTGATTGTGGAGCGTGTCGATGTGGTCGATGTCGACCGCACCCATGCCGACCAGCGCAGCGTTTCCTGGTCGAGAGCCGGTGCCGGTGAACGAGAGGACCGAGGCAGGCTCACGTTCGACCGAGGCGAGCGCCGTTGCCCAGGTAGGGCCGGTTCCGTCGGCACACGCCACCACAAGTGTCCGGTCGGCCATGGCGTGGACCACGGCGTCGCGGGCGCGCGAGGTCGCTGCCGATGCGGTGGTGTCGGGAACGAATGGGCTGACCAGGCAAAGTGCCTGCTGCTGGACGAGCTTGCGAACGTCGGGGGAGCGCGCTGCACGGTTGATGCCATCGGCTGCCACGACGATCGGTGTGCTGCCGCAGGCGCCGGACTCATCGAGCACCACAGCGTCGATTGCCTGACCGTCGTCGTTTCCCGATTGGCCGGGCGCACCAACCACGGTCGCCCAGCCGGCGACGACAGCTGCGGCGACTGCTTGTCGAACGACGGGTTCGACGGCGTCGTCGATCGCATCGGTGGCGATTGCGAGGCGACGAAGCAGCAGTACGTCGGTCGCCCCGGCAGCGAAAAGATGCGGTGGACAGCCGTGCTGCATTCGGTCGCGAAGCAGGACGGGGAATCGTTCGTCGAGGGCTGACAGCAGGGTGATGCCGCCCTCGCCGAGCCGTTCGATTTCGAACGCGAACGCTCGTGTGGCATCGAGCAAGCCGGTCAAGCGCTGTTCGGACACATCGCCCTCAGCGACCTTCGCTCGCACGGTGGCGTCCGTCAAGAGTGTGCCGACGTCGATCCCGAGCGCATCGGTCCGGTCGACGAGGCCCCAGAACTCGCGGGCCTTCAGCGGAGCGACCTCGAGGCGCGTGAGCTGATTACTGAGCAGGAGTGCTGCGAGTTGCGTATCGGAACTCATGATGAGTCGATCATGGCACGTCGATTGACGTGGGCGGAGTGATTTCGGGGATCGCTGGTCAGGCTCGGCGGCCGAGGGCGAGTGCGAGGACGGCCGGGAAAACGGGGCCGCTTCCGCTGCGTGACATCATTCGTCCGATCTCGTTGAGAGTCCACCCGGAATCGACGAGGTCGTCGATGAGGAGAACCGGTCCGTTCAGCGGTGGCTCGCCGAGGGTAAACGCTCCTGCAACGTTGGCTGCCTGATGCGGGCTGTTCTGCATCTCGATCTGCGGCGGCCGATCTTCGGTGCGCTCGACGAGCGGCACGTAGGGAATGACGAGCGCCTCCGCCACTCGCTGAGCAAGCAATGGCACCAGCGCTCCGGTTCGCTCGGAGGGGACTGCCGCGACCCAGGTAGGTGCGGGCGATGGCGCCCATTCGGTGACCATTTCGACCAGCGCCTCGACCAACTCATCGTTGAAATGGCCGTCGCGACGGCCCTGCTGGACGAGCGGGCCCCAGCCACTGTCGCCCCAGTGGGCAAGCGTGCGGCCCTGCTGGTTGCGTTCTCCGATGGGGATGCCCTGTTTCTTCGGTTCGATCGTCAGCGGCCGGTTGCGAAGGAAGGTCTCGGCCGCAGCAATGAGCTGTGTCGACGTGCTGGGCTGGATGAAGTCGTTACGACAGTTATCGCAGATGCCGCAGCCCTTGGCGAGGTCGTCATCGAGGAGGTCGGTCAGGAACCGCATGCGGCAGCCGGTTGTTTCGGCGTAGTCGAACATCAACTGCTGTTCAAACCGTCGGGCGTCGGTGACGGACTGCACTCGATCATGCGGATACGCCCACGCCGCAAGGGTGCGCTCGTAGCTTTGGCCCTTCACTCGACGCACGACGCCTTCGACATCGAGCTGTTTGAGAGCGAGCTCGATCTTGGCCCATTTCACGTCGACCTGCGATGCGATGTCGCGCAACGACACTGGGCCGGCTGCCTCGTCGAGCACTGCCAGAACGGCGTCGACGTCGACAGGGTTAGGGAATGCCTGGTCGATGAAGTAGTCCTGAATGTTGACGTCTTCCTTGCCGCACAGCAAGAGGGCGCGACTCTCGTCCAGGGCGCGGCCAGCGCGGCCCACCTGTTGGTAGTAGGCGACCGGCGAGCCTGGCATCTGGAAGTGGATGACGAAGCCGAGGTCGGGCTTGTCGTACCCCATGCCGAGCGCCGAGGTGGCCACGAGCGCCTTCAGATCGTTGGTTTTGAGACGGCGCTCGAGCACCTCACGATCCTCGTTGGTGGTGGCGCCGGAGTAGCCCTCGACGTCGTGACCCTGTCGTTTGAGCCAGCTGGAAACATTGTCGACGTCGCGGATGGTGAGGCAGTAGATGATGCCCGAACCTGGCATTGAGCCGAGTTGTTCTGCCAGCCAGGCGAGCCGCTCGGCCTGCCGGCTGAGCTTCACTGCGCTGAGCGCCAAGCCGTCACGACTCAACGTGCCTCGATAGGTGGTGATGTCGGTGCCGAGTTGGTTGGCAACGTCTTCGACAACGCGGCTGTTTGCGGTGGCGGTACAGCCGAGCACAGGGACGTTGCCGTCACCGAAGTTGCTGATGAGGCGGCCAATCCGCCGGTAGTCAGGCCGGAAGTCGTGGCCCCAGTCGGAGATGCAGTGCACTTCGTCGATGACGACGAGCCCAGGCCGGCCGCCAAGGAGCGGCATGGCCTGCTGCGCAAAGTCGGGGTTGGCGAGCCGCTCGGGGGAGACCAGGACAAGGTCGACGCTGTCGCTCTGTAACCGGTCGGCGAGTTCGTTGACCGTGGTCTTTGACGACGAGTTGACCGTCATGCATCGGAGTCCAAGCCGTTCGGCTGCCTCGATCTGATTGCGCATCAGGGCCAGCAGAGGAGAGATCAGCAGAGTCGGCCCGAGACCCTGCTTGCGGAGCAGGTGGGTGGCGAGAAAGTAGACGGCACTCTTCCCCCACCCGGTGCGCTGCACGACGAGCACGCGCTCACGCCGTTCGACGAGCGCTTCGATCGCTTCACGCTGGTCGGGCCGGAAGTCGGCGTCAGGGCGGCCGGTGAGCCCACGCAGCGCCTCGAGCATCGGGTCGGCAACCACAGTTTCGCCGGCAACATCAGTCATGGGCCCATCATGCACCCTGGCTGTCACCGTCCAACGCTCCCGGCCAGACCAGTGTCTGCGTGTCACCCCGTTCGGTCATCGACCACGCGGCTTCTGTAGCGAGAGCGAGCAGCAACCTGGATGCGAGGGCGAGCGGTGAGAGCTTCCAGAGCGGTGGACGCCATAGGAGTTCGACGTCACCCGTCAGGTTGGTAGGGATGCCCACTGTGAGGAGCCCGGCTGGACCGCCACCGACGACGAGCAGGCGGCCCATCGGCCCTCGTGTCGGGCACTGCTCGCTGGACGTCCACCGTTTCAGCGGCGATGGTTTCGGCGGCGGCGGCGGCGGCGACGTCAGCAAGCGTGCCAGCGAGCGTGCCAGCAAGCGCCCCAGTGCAGATCCTGAGGAAAGTCGGCTTACGACAGGTGTGCCCCGACGGCGATCCCGCTGGCGCTGATGAACGCCCGGCGACGTTGCCGATGATTTGCCAACTCGTTGCTGAGGAGCACGATGGCACCGACCAGGACAGCGAGGTCAATGTACGGCTCGAGGCGGATCGGCCAGCGGAACGGCACGCCGGCGAACACACGGGCGATGCCGCGCCAGCGGACCCACTGGCCAGGGGCCACGAGCAGGATGAACCACGAGAGATACAGGGCGAGGAACCCGAGGATGCTGCGGCCAAAGTTCTGGAGGAGGGGCACGTCGAACAAAGCAGCGAGCGGGTTCCAGAGTCCGAACCGGTCCTCCGCCACGAGTTCGCTGGCAAGTTTGGTCGAAGACATCGGCATGCAGACCAGATGACGTCGGCCAATGCCCAGCGACCCTGGAAATGGGCACAGAGCACCGCTCGTTTGGCAGATCGCTGGGTGACCGGTCTTGCCCTCAAGTTGGGGCCGAACTCGCATACTGTTGCGCTATGTCGGTCGAGGCCTCCCCCCCGTTTTTTAATCCACTCGACGAGGGGTACATGGAGAACCCGTACCCCCATTTCGGTGAGATGCGCGACGGCGACCCGGCGCACCTTTCGCTGATTGATCTGTGGGTGTTGTTTCAGCACGACGACGTTTTTCGCCTGCTGCGAGACCCATCGATGAGCGTGATGGACAACAAGATCGAGATCCGCGATGAAGCGCGCCGTGCCGAGATACTCGAAGCGGCCGGTGGTGAGTTGGAACGGGACACGTCGATGCTCAACACCGACCCACCGGACCACACGCGGCTCCGTCGCCTTGTCAGTAAGGCGTTCACGCCGGCAGCAATCCAGGCGCTTCGTCCGCGGATCCAAGAACTGGTCGACGAAGCACTCGCCACCATGGCGGCCAATGGTGGCGGCGACGTCGTCAAAGAGCTCGCCTTCCCGCTGCCGTTCGACGTGATTTCTGAGATGCTCGGCATGCCGGACAGCGACAAGAACCAGATCGCCGAATGGTCTGGCACGATTGTCAAGTCACTCGACCCGATGCTCGCCATCGAGGCTTTTACAGAGATCAGTGCGGCGTCCGATGCAATGAATGCCCACATTGACGGAGTGATCACCTGGAAGCGTGCGAACCCGGCCGACGACCTCCTCACTGCGCTGATCCAGGCTGAAGAAGATGGCGACCGCCTCACGTCGATCGAACTGCGCGACCAGGTCGCTCTACTCTTCATTGCGGGCCATGAGACCACTGTCAATTTGATCGGCACCGGCATTTACGAGCTACTCCGCAACCCTGACCAGGCAGCAATGTGGCGTAACGATCCCGAACTCGACGTCACGGCTGTTGACGAGATGTTGCGTTTCGTGAGCCCCGTCCAGTTCTCTCGTCGGATCACCCTTGATGAGATCGAATTTCAGGGCAAGACGATCCCCAAAGGCATGCTTGTCCTCGCTGGCCTGGCGTCGTCCAACCACGACCCCGCCAAGTGGGGCCCGACTGCCGACGACCTCGACCTGCGCCGCCACGGCGCCGGACAGCACCTGTCGTTCGGTAGTGGAGCGCACTACTGCCTGGGTGCATCCCTTGCGAAGCTCGAAGCGTCGATCGCCATGGGCTCGTTCTTGCGCCGGTTCCCCGACGCCACCGTCGACGAATCCGGCATTACATGGAACGGCCGGATCAATCTTCGCGGCCTTGAACACCTCCCCGTCACCGTCTGATTCGTTTGCGTCGACCTTTTTCGCACGCTCCAACCGATTTCTCGACGCAAACGGTTGGGGTCGACGGGGCAAAGTGAACATGTGTGACCGCAGGCTCGTTGTCAGTGATCACTCTGCGTGATCTGATGGGCTGTTGCTGACACGGTTGAACGGTTGTGGCGTAGAGCGTCACGTCAACAGTGCGGATGGAGCCCCTGACACATGAGTAACGACGAATCTGCCGAGCCCGCCTTGGAGCAGGACACGAACGAGCAGGCAGAGACAGCCCGGACCGGGTCGCTTCCCGCCAAGAGGTCGATCATCGCATCGATTGCCGCAGGAGCAGCGCGCCGCTGGCAAGCAACGTTCGCAGTCATAATCGTCGTCCTCATTACAGGAATTTCGGCGTTTGGGTTCGGCCTCGATCGTGAAGGTTTCCCTCCGATCAACACGCCGATCTCTGTGGTGAGCGGCACGTACTTCCTCGACGACGCAGAGCAGATCGACGCAGACATCATCGTCCCGCTCGAAGCGGCCTTCAGCGAGGTTGATGGCGTCGTGTCGACCGAGGCAACAGCGCGGAACAGCTCGTTCTCGATCGTCGTCGAGTTCGAGTCGGACATCAGTTCCGATATCGGTACGCAGCGACTACTGGACCTCGGCCTCACCGTGCCCGATGGGGCCCAGATCTTCTATAACCCGGTAAACGCAGCGAAGCTTGTCGGCCAGTTCGATGCACTCGTATCGATTATTGGCCCGCCCGATGCCCCGCCGACGCAACTCCAGGAACAGGCCGAACTGCTCAGCACCTACCTCGCCGCCGAAGGTGATGTTGGTGTGGCCGACGTCCGCGAGCTTCAGACCGTCTCGGTCGACCCGGCTACCGGCGAAGAAGAGACTCGGCTTACCCGGTTCACTCGCGTTGCACTCGACAGCTCTGGCTACGAGAATGCAATCGCCGTCGGCCTGATCCGTAGCGATACCACCGAGCTTGATGTCCT
Source organism: Gammaproteobacteria bacterium (assembly GCA_047638615.1). GTDB lineage: Bacteria > Actinomycetota > Acidimicrobiia > Acidimicrobiales > Ilumatobacteraceae > Ilumatobacter_A. The sequence goes on along the minus strand of JBLIMF010000048.1, from coordinate 9,382 downwards.
TGCGTTTTCTGACCTGATCGAGGACCGCCTCGAAAGTGCCGACTCGCCGCTTGCTGACGGTTTTAACTCGGCGATCACTGCAGACTTCGCTGTCGGCGTGCGTCAGCAACTGTCGTCGCTCACGTCGAACCTGCTGACCGGCCTCCTGGCCGTTGCCCTCGTCAGCCTGCTGTTGATCGGCTGGCGTGTGGCGATCATGACCGCCGGCTTCATGGCGCTGGTGATGTTGGGAGCGCTCACCGGACTGTGGGCCTTCGGCTACTCGCTCAACACGATCACGCTGTTCGGCCTCATCCTCACGCTTGGCCTACTCGTCGACGACGCGATCGTGATTTCTGAGTCGATTGACTCCAGCCGCGACGAGCCCAGCCCATCCGAGGAAGGTCGCCGCCTCGGCGTCGTCCGTACTGCTCTCGAACGTGTTGGCTCGGCCTCCCTTGCGGGAACGCTCACGACCGTCGTGGTGTTTTCGCCGCTGCTGTTCGTCGGGGGTATTCTTGGAGAGTTCATTCGCTCGATCCCAGCGACCGTGATCATCACGCTGATCCTGTCTTTTATCTTCTCGATTGTTTTCATTCCAGCTGTTGCTCGGGTATTTCTCCTGAAGGGCCCTCCGAGTAACAACCCGATCGTGCGTGCCGAGAAGCGGCTCGCCAAGGCGGCAGGCCGTCTGGCTGCGTATCCATGGCGCAACGGTTGGAAGGGCCGCTTCACCGGTTTCAGTCTCGTGGCCGTGGCGCTGACAGCGATCATGGCCGGCGGCACCATCGCTGGTTCGCTCCCGTTCTCGATTTTCCCGGCTGGCAAGGATGCAACCGGCCTTGCCGTGGCCGCCGAGTTCCCGTCCGGGACGTCGATCGAGCAGGCACAGACGATTTCCGACGACGTCGACGCCGTCGTGCTCGGCGTGCTCGGCGACGAACTCGTCCGTTCACAATACGTGCGTGGCAACGAGCGGGTCACCGAAATCTTCCTCGACCTCACGCCGATTGGATCACGTGGCACGAAGGCCCCGGTCTTCGTCGACGAGATTGAAGTGCAGTTCGCTGCGATAGCTGATGCCAACCCTGGCCTTCGACTGACGGTGGGCCAGCTTGAGAACGGTCCGCCGCTCCTTGAATTCCCGTTCGCCACGCAGATCGAAGTGTCGGATGTAGCGTCGGTAGCTGCGGGCCAGCAGCTCGCTGAAGACATTCGCGACAATCTGTTCGGCCGCTCGTTTGCCTCAGGTGGCGGAACGGTCACGGTGACCGATGCAGTCGTGTCAACCGACGGCGAGATCGACCGTGTCGACGGCCAGCGCATCATCGAAGTGCGAGCCAAGTACGACGAAGAGCAGGGCGTCTCCGGCATCTTGACCGACACGCAGTTGCTTGTCGAAGCTGACTTCCCCGCATCAGACATCGAGTCTCGCGGCCTTCCCGCAGAAGCCGTCACGTACGACTTCGGCCTCGAGTCTGATAACCAGGACGACTTCGCCGGCCTGATCGCGGCAGGCTTCATCGCTCTCGGGCTGATGCTTGTGCTGATCGCTGTGCAGTTCCGCTCCATCGCACAGGCGCTGCTGATCTTCCTGGCGATTCCGCTGAGTTTCCTTGGCGTGTTCGGTGTGCTCAAGCTGACCGACAACCCGCAGTCGTTCCTGTCGGGTGTCGGGTTCATCGCCCTCATTGGTGTGGCGGTCAACAACACGATCTTGCTGGTCGACTCGGCGAACCAACAGCGCCGGGCCGGAGCGTCGGCTGGCGAGGCAATCCAGGCTGCGGTCACCTCGCGTTTCCGGCCGTTGATCACGACAACGATCACGACCGTGGTCGGTTTGCTGCCGCTGGCACTCAGCGATCCGTTCTGGGAGTCGCTCGGCTTCACCCTGATGGGCGGCTTGGTGAGCTCGACGATTCTCGTGCTCGTCTGTTTCCCGTCGTTCTACCTCGGCCTTGAGTCGGTACGCACCCCGCTCCGCAACTGGGTCCGCAAACGCCAGGGCCGCACTCTTCTCACCTGATTAGTTGCCAGCCCCTCTGTCACACCGAGGTCTGACCTCGGTGTGACAGGATCAAGCGATGCCGGATCTGACAAAGCAGAAATGGCGGTCGAAGATCGAGGCGAAGGTGCTCGACTCGGGCGCCGAAGACAACCACCGGATTTACGGTGAGCGCAAGCAAGCTGTGATCGGCGCGATGGCTGGCACCGTTGTCGAACTCGGCCCCGGCACGGGTGTGAACATGCGCTACTACGCGCCGGGGGCGAAGGTCATTGCGATTGAGCCGAACCCCGTGATGCACGACCCGCTGCGCGCGAAGGCAGACGAGCACGGTGTCGATCTCGAGATCCGCACGCTGCGCGGCGAATCGATTGACGTCGACGATGCATCTGTCGACGGCGTTGTTGGCACGCTGCTGTTGTGCGGGGTCGACGATCCGGCTCAGGTCGTTCGAGAGGCGCATCGAGTGCTCAAGCCCGGGGGCACGTACTTCTTCCTCGAGCATGTTGAGTCGCCCGTCGGGCATCGCAACCGGACGGTGCAGAAGCTGCTTTTCCGCCCGCATCGCTGGATGTTCAACGGTTGCGAGATCACCCGCGAGACGGCGGCATTGCTCGAAGCTGGACCTTTTGAGTCGGTTGACGTCAGCGAAGTTGATCGAGGCCGCGCCGCACTCTGGGTGCGTCACCAGATCGTCGGGACGGCAGCCAAGGCGGTGCGTTGATTATTGCCGAGCAGAACATATGCGCTTGACTGGTTTTTGGTTCGTGAACTTCGAGTAGCGCTCCCCGCGAAGAGTCGCGCTCCTCGTCGTTGGTGGCCCCGTTCTTGTTGCGTGCGGTGGGACCACCGATCACCGATCACCGCAGCGCCGGCGACGACTGTTGGGCCAACGCCTGAGACCACCGAGGCGCCGGCCGCCCCGACACTGATGCAGAACGGGTTCGGTCCGTTCGCGTTCGTGTTCGGGACAGTCGAGGGAGTTGATGCATAGCTCGTCCCGTTCCTCGGTGGAGCCACACCGGTCGTGACCAGTATCTACCCCGAGGTCTACGAGGGGTACTACGAGAACGAGGCCGAGGAGACGGGCTTCCAGTACCCGTTCGGGCGCTCGGCGTGCGACTCGAACGAACTCTGTACCTACTTCGGTGGTGTCGATTCGGCAGCGTTGGGTTGTGTGGGCTGTCGCCAGGCTGATGGCGTGGGATCGCTGGCAACAGCATCTGGCGTCGCTGCTGGATCGACCGGAGCCGAGTTTCCAGCTGTGATCGTGGTCGAGCCTGGTGGTTCCTACTCAACTGGTGGAGGGGCTGCTGATGGCGTCCGGTTGTCCTTGCAGTCGTCCGGCACGCTGTTCCTCGACATTGATGCTGCTGTTACACCGAGGTCCCGTCACACTTCGGTCTGACCTCGGTGTGACAAGTTAGGCGAGGGTGGGGCGGCGTTGGGCCCAGGGGTGCGCAGATTCGAGCTGGCTGGCGACGGCGAGTAGCAGATCTTCACGGCCGTAGGCAGCGACGATTTGGACACCGATCGGGAGGCCTTCGTCGTTCCAGTGGAGCGGCAGGCTGATCGCTGGCTGACCGCTCGCGTTGTACGGCGGGGTGAAGCTGATGAAGCGTGCTGCCCGCTTCATACCAGCCATGGGGTCGTCGTCGGCGGCATCGTGCTCACCAATTTCAACTGGGGGCTCGTTGAGCGTCGGAGTGATCAAAAGGTCCCAGCCTTCGGTCCACCAACCCTGCACCTTGCGCCGGTACTCGACAACGGCGCTGAGTGCAGAGCCGTACTCGACACCCGAGACGTTGTTGGCCCATTGGGCCTGCGCCCAGTTGACCGGTTCGATGTCAGCCGCAGTCATTTCGCGACCGATCCATGATTCCATTGTCTTGATCCCGAGCGCCATGTTCGTTGCCCACATCGCCATGAAGCGCGGAGTGAATGAGGGATCGTCGAGCGCAGCAGGATGGCCGAGTACAACATCGTGTCCGAGACCCTCCAACATCGAAGCGGCTGATCTCACTGCGGTGATGCAATCCTCGTGGAGGAAGTTGCCCTGTGGGTGCGTGTCAAGCAGCCCGATGCGCAAGCGGCCAGGGTCGCTCCCGAGTTCGTCTTCGTACGGGCGAGTCGGCGGAGCAGCGATCACCGTGTCACCAACGCCTGGGCCCTGAACAGCGTCGAGGATACGAGCAGTGTCGCGTACCGACCGGCTCACCACGAGGCTGACGCTGAGGCCGGCCTCGTCACGGTCAGGGCCATTGGTGATTCTGCCTTGTGATGGCTTGAGCCCCACGAGGCCAGTGGCCGCGGCAGGGATACGGATCGATCCGCCACCATCGCTTGCGTGCGCCATTGGGACCATGCCGGCAGCGACTGCGGCAGCAGCACCGCCGCTCGAGCCGCCCGGGGTGCGATCGGTGTTCCATGGGTTGCGTGTGGGGCCGTGAGCGATCGGTTCGGTGACGGGCAGGCTGCCCAGTTCGGGGCTGTTGGTGCGCCCGACGTTGATTAACCCGGCGTCGCGGAATCGCGTCACCAGCGTCATGTCGTATGAGGCGATCGGCGGATTTGCGGCGAGTGTGGCGTTGCCGTTGGTCATTGGCATGCCGGCCTCGGGGGCCCACAGATCTTTCAACATGAACGGCACACCGAGGAAGTGCGGGCGGTCGCCGCTGCCACCACCGGCTGGCGCTATGGCCGTGCCGCTACTGTCGATGACATCGGCCTGCTCGCGTGCTCGGTCGTACCACTTCAAAACGACAGCGTTGATCGCGTGATTTGAACGCTCGATGCGTTCAATCGCCCCATCGACAAGTTCGCGCGCGGAGACTTTGCCCCGTGCGACCAGATCGGCCTGGGCCGTTGCGTCGAGCCATTGTGTGTCGTCAGCGATGTTCACCATCTCGCGTTGTTAGCACTTGGGGCAGGGGACTCGTATAAGTGGCCGACGAGCATCGCCAAAACGGGAGACACTGTTGGGCGTGTTCGGTATCGTGGGTATATGGGATTGCTCAACGCACGGAACCTTCTCAAGGCGAAGGAGTTGGTCGAGAAGAACCGTCACAAGGTCGGCGATGCCGTCGGCAAAGCGACCGAGAAAATCGACAAGGCTTCTGGTGGCAAGACCACGAACTTCAGCAAGAAAGCGGAGGATGCCGCTCGTAAGTATTCGTCGGGTAGTAGTGCCAAATATCAGGGTGATCACCCCGACGGGGCCTCTGCCAACGACTCCAACTCCGAGCCGATGAGCAAGGAAGAAGCTGAGGTTCGTCGCGCTGAGGCGCAAGCCAAAGCGGCGACGGCGATGGCTGGCCTCGCCCACGCAGCCGAAGGATTGCTCAGCAGGGCACAAAAGCTAGCCGACGAGGCTGGCCTGCGGCCCGACGGCACGATCAAGCCACCAGAGGCAGCGCAGACTGCGACCGATGTGACCCCGCCGTTGACCAACGACTGAGTCGTCTCGCCCCGGCTTTGTTCAGTTGCCGGAGTCGATGCGGAACACGGGGAAGCCTGGCGCAACCGCGTTGATTTCGGTATCGGATGAGTCCTTGGTGAGGCCGTCGAAGAACGTGCCGACTTCCATTGACCAGAGTTTGAGATAGGCGCGGATGATGAGTGCTTTGTCGTCGTCATCGACTTCGGTGACTCCGATGGACTCGATCTTTCGTCCGTGACGCAGCTCGGCTGAGTTGGCTGCCCGGATGTTGCGAACCCATTGCGTCTCACCACGAGGGGACACCAGGTAGCGCTCCCCGCTGAGGGGAAGTGGGTTGACGGGCACCGAGCGGACCTTGCCACTAGTTCGACCTCGGACCTGGAGGATCCGGGCGCCGCGTACGCCGATGCCGATTTTGACCAGGCCAGAAACCAACGGGTTGGCGACCCGCCGGGTCATCGCGTCTGGTTTGAGATAGCGGGCGGAGTTTGGTGTGGCGGAGTTGGTCATGAGCAGCCGTTCAATGAAACGAGAGCACCGCTCTCGGTAATGATCATTGAAGACGAACCTGTGAAAACAATCAAGAGCACTGCTCTCGTTTTATGTCACACTGTCGGAGTGGCAGGACAGCGTGAGCAGCAACGAGCGAAGATCACGGCGGCGATTCTCGATGAGGGCCGCCGACAACTCGCCGAGGTCGGAGCAACGGGCCTGTCTTTGCGCGCAATCGCTCGCCAGCTCGACATGGTCTCGTCTGCGGTCTACCGCTACGTCGCAAGTCGCGACGAACTGCTGACTCGGCTGATTGTCGATGCTTTCGACTCGTTGGGCGAGGCAACTGAAGTTGCCCTCGCTTCACAGATCGAGAGTGCGCCGGCCGAGCAGTGGGTTGCTGCCGGACACGGGATTCGCGACTGGGCAACGGCGCACCCCAACGAGTATTTCCTGGTTTTTGGCTCGCCGGTGCCCGGATATGTCGCGCCCGATGACACGGTTGGACCCGGTACTCGCGTTCCCCGTGCGCTGATTGGAATTGTCACCGACGCGGCGAATACGCAACAACTCCACCGGCCGCATCGCTTGAGCAACTACGTGTCGGACGCCGTGACGAGCGATTTTGGCCGTCTTCGGGAAGCGGTTCCCGGGCTCGCCGTTGTGAGCGACGCAGTGATTGCTGCCGCCTATACGGCGTGGCTGCAGATCTTCGGTCTCATCTCGTTCGAACTCTCGAACCAGACGCGAGGGATCATCGAACACCATCGAGAGTTCTTCGAGATGGCAGCTCGGGAAAGTGCGGAGCTCATCGGCCTGCATTCCACTCCGTAGCGCTGGGTCGGAGTCACGCGCAGTCGAAGCCGACCGGTCACCGCAGGGCGGCGGTCGCTGCGCAATCGTCCTCGTTGTATTGGAGGATCCGATTGATGTTGGCGTCTCGGTTCACTCCGTCGAGCGCGTCGTGGTACCAGCCGATGCTTGCCAAGCCGCCAGGATCTTCGTCGCGCCATTCGAAGCCCGAGGCTCGGGCCATTGCTTTGAGGCCGTGGCCGTCGTTGGTCCAGAACTTGGCGCGCATGAGCGGCAATAAATCGACCCATTGATCTGACACCAGAAAGTCGTCGATGTCGTCCGATTGCCCGATGTGGCGAAGCTTGGTGGCCTCGATCGGGCTGTACGAATACACACGCAGTGTGCGCCCTTCGTCTGCGGCACGCCGATGGAGCTCGCTGAGCCATGCCCACAGCGCGTCGACGAGTTGTCGCTCCCCGACAGCATCGAGCGGGTCGAACGAGACAAACGAGACGTAGGCGCCGGGGTGCTCAGGCCATGACGAAGGAACTCGGGTGAGCCGTGCGCCCCAGAGATATACGAAGTCGGCGTTCTCGAGGTCGAGGTCGATCTCGATGTCTCCGCGCGGGACCGATAACGGATCCCAGTCGGGCCTCACGATCGGGTGGCCGGCAACGGCGGCTTGAGCGTGCTGCACCTGCTTCGTCACGTTCTTTTTCGTGAGCGGCGTGTCGGCGTAGCGGTCTTCGATCTCGGCTGGGGTCAGGGCCGCAAGGTCGGTTGCCGTGGTCACCCCGACGTGCCGGTGGACGCGCCACTCCGGGTAGTTGACACCGTTCACCAGCGAGACGTCGTCGGTGGCCTCCATGTCGGCGCGGCACGGTTCGCGCCACGGGCAGCGCTCGCACTCTTTCGTCGACACTGGGAGCACCGGTGGCGGCGTGGCGCGATCGACCCGTTCCCGGGCGGCTGCAACGACGCGGTGACGGAAGGCGAACTCGTAGTCGTAGCGGTCGAGGGCGGTGCGCGCTGTCGACCGCTGACGCTTGTGGAACGAAATGTTCGTGTTGCCATCAGCATCTTCGGCAACCTGTGGAGTCACAGTGCCGAACTTGGGCGTATCCAACTCGAACCAGGCAACCACGCGTTCGGAGCCGAGGATGCCGCCGTGAACCGGCACGCTTGGGTTATCGGCCGGGGCGTGGCCGTGAGCCTGGAGGAGCCGGTGATAGTGGGCGAGTTGGAGGCAGTCGTCTTCTCGGTACTTGGGGTTGAGGCCGGAAACCACTGCGGGGTCGAGCAGATCCAGATCGTGCACGGACCCGACCGGGTCGTCGCCGTGGCGAAGGTTCGACGTGCAGCGATGTGACTTCACATCGATCGGGAGGTAGACGGCGGCGCCCGACGGCATGACGTCACCACTGGCCAGCAGTAGGTCGATTTCGCCGAGCCTGCCGGCATCGACGTCGGGCTGCATGAGCGCCCCGAGGATGATCGGGGTGCCCGCAGCGAGTGCGGCATCGGTGATTGCGCGGCGTTGGTGGTGCGTGGCGTCGGCCCGTGTCGGAACGTCACAGACGTCGTCTCCAAACCGCTCCACCAACTCAGCAACGATGTCCGCCTCGAACGTGATGCCATCGTCGAATAGCTCCTGGAGCGCCTCGTCGGGCTCGGCAGCAACAGCGGGTTCGGTGGGATCATTCTCGCGAAACAGCCGAAACGGACACTGCTTCGCGGCGTAGGCGCCGAGCATCGGCCGATCGTTCCACGTCATCGCGGCAGGATACGGGTTTGAGTTGGACCGGGTTGTCGGAGGCGTGCAGGACGAGAGCGGGGGCGGGCAGGAAGCTCGGAACGAAAAACAGCGGATCCCGCCCTGTTTCGTCCCGAGACTGCAGCGCTTACCGGTTAGAGCACGAAGCGCACACCGGAAAAGAGTGCCCCGGGAGGCGGGCGCTGGCGGTGCGCTTGCCTGCAAGGTGGGCCAGCAGCACTTCGTCACCCTGCAGCTTGGTCGCCGCCGCGACAAGTTCATCGAAGTAGGTGGCCTGCGTATTGGTGCCTGGGCTCGTGTTGCTCATGTCGCTGCATCGAAGACTTCAATGTTGGAGAAATTGCACGCTGGCGACGCATGGCCGGTGCCGATCATGTGGTTTGTCTCGCCCTTGCCGCAGTTCGGCGTGCCCATCACGGTGAAGCTGTGCTCGTTGGCCACGCCGGTGAGGTTCGTCCAGAAGTTTCGGCTGACGCCCCGGTAGCCGGGGTTGCGGACCGTGCCCACGATCTCACCATTTTTGATCTTCTGGCCGTATTCGCAGTTGAACTGGAACATGTCGCGGCTGTCGTCGATCGACCAGGAGTTGTTGGCGTGCAGGTACACGCCGTTCTCGATCGAATCGATCAGCTCGTCGACGGCTGCCGTCGTCGTCGAATCCGTAGCTGACCGGGAACGGTCGGGTCGAAACTAACGTTAAGGAGCCCGAGCCGTACTGGAACTCTCCGAACATGTCGGGTGTGAGCAGGATGTCCATCACGCCACTCGGGAAGTTGGGGGCGGCGATGAGCTCGAGAGCTTCGTTTGCGACTCTGCTGGCAGCATCGCCGAACCCGACCGGCCGAGTAATTCAGTGCGGCCTTGACCACAGAGGGCATTGGCCCCGAATGTTCGGGTC
>JBLIMF010000047.1:0-16041 GCA_047638615.1 Gammaproteobacteria bacterium | reverse complement strand
TGATGGCGTAGCTTCCGGGAATGCCTGTACAACTTGCCAAGTCCGCCATCGATCTCGGCATTGTGATCCAAGAGAGCGAACGTTCGCTCGCGTTCTATGTCGGCCTCCTTGGCCTCGAGCACGTCGGCGACATGCCGATGCCAATCGGTGGCGGCGGCACGATGCACCGCCTGCAGTGCGGCGACACGGTCATCAAGTTGGTCAACCTCACCACGACCCCGGCGCCAGCAACACCCGGCGGCATCGCCGGTGGCCTTGGGCTGCGGTACCTCACCCTGATCGTCTCGAACCTCGACGAGATTCTCGCTGAGTGTGCTGCCGCCGACGTCAACGTGGTGGTCCCGGCTTCGGAGATCCGGCCAGGCCTCCGGATCGGCATGGTCGAGGATCCTGACGGCAACTGGGTTGAGTTCGTCGAGGCTGCTTGATGACCGTTAACGGACTTGTCTGCGCGGGTTTACGCAAGCAGTTCGGGCAGGTCACCGCACTCGGCGGCCTCGATCTGGAGGTGCCGCGTGGTGAGCTCGTTGGCTTTCTCGGCCCGAACGGTGCAGGGAAGTCGACGACGATGCGCTCGATCCTTGGCCTTCTCGCCCTTGATGGTGGCACTATCACGTGGAACGGCCAGCGGATCAGCGCCGACGACCGTCGGAACATCGGCTACATGCCCCAGGAACGAGGGCTGTATCCGCGCATGCGTGTGGGCGAGCACATTGCCTACATCGGTCGGCTGGCCGGGCTCGATGCATCGGTTGCCGACGACCGGGCCCATCACTGGGTCGACCACGTCGGCCTTGCCGATCGATTCGATGACCTGATCCAGGACCTGTCGACGGGCAATCAACAGCGTGTGCAACTCGCCGTCTCGATGGTGCATGAGCCGGAGTTGATGGTGCTCGACGAACCGTTTGCTGGGCTCGACCCGGTGGCAGTCGCGACCCTCAGCAACGTGATGCTCGCACAGGTTGAAAAAGGCACGACGGTCGTGTTCTCGAGCCACCAACTCGAACTCGTCCAAGACCTCGCCAGCAGCCTGACGATCGTCGCCAACGGAACCACTCGAGCGGTCGGATCCACCAGCGAACTCCGTCGGCGCGCCCCGCACCGTCTGCTGCGGGTCGAATGGGCTGGCGACGTTGCCGATTGGCCGGACTGGATACCGAACGTCGGGACGCCTCGGCAGGCTCCGCCTGGTGTGACACTTATCGAAGTTCCCGCCAACGCCGATTCGGCAGCGCTGGTCGCGGCCGCAGCGACAGCCGGCCCGTTCGTATCGGTCAGCTACGAACCGCCGAGCCTCGAGGAGATCTTCATCGACATCGTGGGTGCGGCATGAGCGCCGATCGTTCCCGACCAACACGCACCCGAATGGTCCGCGAAGTTGCGGCCCGCGAGATCCGATCGCGTGGCCGGACCAGGTCTTTTCGGCTGATCACAGCGTTTATGGTGCTCGCCGCAATTGTTGGGCCGATTTTGCTCGCTGTGTGGCCGAGCGGCGGTGACGATCTGCGCAAGGTCGACATCGGCGTTGCTGCTGATTTGGACACAGCGATCGAGCCGTTGCTCGTGACGATCAGCGCCGACCAACTCGAGCTGACCTTCGTTCCCCTCACCGGCCTCACCGACACCACGACCGACGAAGCTCTTGCGTCAGGTGAGCTTGATGTCGTGATTGAGGCAGATGATGTGACCGCCTGGAACGAGCGGCCTGACGAGGAAATCGAGCCGTTTGTCGAAGCAGCACTGCAGCAGGTAGCCGCGCTCCAGCGCGGTGCTTCGGTTGGGCTGAGCGAGGACGAAACAATCGATCTGTTCCAGCCACTGGTGGTCACGAAGCGATTCGTCGACGCGCCTGACACATCAGATGACGACATCCGCAGGGTGATTGCGCTGATCGGGCTGTTGGTGGCGTTCATGCTGCCGCAGGTGTTCGGTCAGCTCACGTTGCTCGGCGTCGTCGAGGAGAAGGCGACTCGCGTCGTCGAGGTGCTGCTGAGCCACATCAAGCCGCGCACCCTGCTGCTGGGCAAGGTGTTGGGCCTGAGTGCGCTTGCACTTGTCCAACTCACCGTGGTGATCGCCGGCCTGGTCGCCGCGCTGCTGGCTACGAATCGCATCGACATCCCATCGTCGATCTGGCGGTTCGTCCCGATGCTCGCGATCAGCGTTATCGGTGGTCTGCTGCTCTACAACACGGTGTTCGCGCTGCTCGGCTCGCTGATCTCTCGACAGGAAGACGCGTCGCAGGTGGTCTTGCCGGTTTTGCTGCCACTCATGGCCGGATTCTTCGTCGGACAATTCTCTGCGCTGGGCGACCCCGACACGCTGATCGCCAAGATCTTCACGTACATACCATTCACGTCACCGATGCTCTTACCGGTCCGGATCGCGCGCGATGCAATTGCCCCGTGGGAAGTCGCGCTGGCGCTCGGTATTTTGGCGCTCAGTATCTGGCTCCTGCTGCGGATGGCAGGCCGCGTCTACCAGTTCACCCTGCTGCACTCCGGCTCGGCAGTGAGCTGGAAGCAGGCATGGCTTTTCGCGCGAGGTTCCGATCTTTCCGTAACACCGGCAGCGACACCGGCCGCGCTACCGGAGAACGGCAGCGGCTGATCGGACCCGCCGGTGCTCTCGCACCGACGACCGAAATTACAGCCACATGTAAGTGGTCGTGGCGCTCGCGGCGCGTTTGCCATTTGGGAGTGTGAGGTCGATCTGCCCGAACACAAGCGACCTGCCCGGCTTCGTGGCCCATGCCTCGAACGTGACCGTGCCGACATCTTCTGGCACCCCGCGCTCGAAGTTGGTGGCGAGCGACACCGTCGTGAAGCCGACATCGGCGTCGGGGCGCAGCGACATCATCACGAAGACCATGCCGGTGTCCATGCAACCCAGGATTGCCTGCCCCGACAGCACACCGCCGCCATGCGTGAGGCGCTCGACGACATCGAGTTCGAAGCGCACGCGTCCCGGTTCGGCAGCGACGATGCGGAGCCCGAAGTCGGCCATCAACCCGGACCCACCTGCGGCAAACGCCTCGGTGATCGACGCGGCCAATGCCGGGTCGTGGTCGATAGAAGTCTCATGCTGTTTGCTCACCGATCCGAGCGTAGAGGAGGACGGTCGCTACGTTCTCCTCGTGCAACTCAACACGATTCGACGCGGACCAACAGAGGGCGGCGGCGTGCCCATTGTCTTCATCCATGGGCTCGGAACCTCGGCCCACAGTTGGGATGCATGTGCCGAAGCGCTGGCAGATCGGTACCTCACGATTGCGATCGACCTGCCCGGTCACGGCGACTCACCGTGCCCCGATGACGACCCCGAAGCGTTCACCCGTGATGCCGCCCTGGCCGACATCGATACCGTGCTGGCGAGTGTCGACGGCCGAGCCGTCCTCGTTGGCCATTCGCTCGGCGGGTACCTGGCGCTCGCCCATGCGGCCACCCGCTCGAACGCGGTGCGTGGCGTCGTGGCGATCAACACCGGGCCCGGCTTCCGCGACCCGGAGAAGCGCGAAGGCTGGAATGCCCGCTCACATCGCAACGCCCACCGATTCGGTGTTCCGGAGCGTGTCACCGACCTGAACCTGCAGCACGACTCGGTCGTGATGGATCGGCTTGCCGACATCACGACGCCGACGCTCGTGCTTGCCGGTGGCGACGATCGCCCCGAGTATCAGGGCTCTGGTCAGTACCTCGAACGCAAGATGCCTGAGGCGCGCCTGGTTGTGCTCGATGGTGGTGGACATTCGATGCACGAAGACACCCACGCCATCGAAGTTGCCGACATCATCGCTGCCTTTGCCACCGTCATCCCCTGAGCATGTCGACAGTTAGAGCAGTGAATTGATGTCGCTGATCAAGCGGCCGGTCGCTGCATGCGCGACGGGCGAGAGCCCGCCGAACGCGAGGAACGAGTGCGACATCGAGTCTTCGCAGCGGTCGATCACGGTGACGCCGGCATCGCGCAAGGCAGCGGCGTACGCGTTGCCTTGATCGCGCAGCGGATCGAACCCGGCGGTGACAATGACCGCTGGCGCAACGTCACCGAGGCGTTTGTGGAGAGCCGGGCTCAGCGCAGGGTCAGACCGGTCGAACCCGTCGGGTAGTGCATGGGAGAAGAACCACTCCATTGTGTCGATCGACAGCGGGAATGAATCGGCACAGGAAACGATGGAGCCGTTGGTCGCTGTTGCATCGGTGAGCGGGTAAATCATTGCTTGCACGGCGGGTTGTGGTTGCCCGGCGTCGCGCAGCCGTTGGCAGAGGGTGGTGGCCATCTGGCCACCCGCCGAGTCACCGCAGATCACGAGCCCGCCCGGGTCGATACCGAGCCCTTCGGTGTTCGAAGTGAGCCAGGCCCATGCGGCATCGGCATCGTGGTGTTGGGCAGGCAGTTGGTGCTCGGGCGCGAGCCGATAGTCGAGGCTGACCACAACGGCACCGAGTTCAGCCGCGACGCGAGTACAGAACGTGTCGCAGCTGTCGAGGTCGCCGATTACCCAGCCACCCTGGTGCATGAAGAGGACGCCTGGGAGGAGGCCAGCGGCGTCGCTTGGGTGATACAGCCGAACGCCGAGGTCGCCGTTGGGCCCTGGAATGGTGCGGTCGCGCACCGCGACGCCCGCGGTACGGGCCCCGTTCGTCGCGGCGAATGCGTGGCGGGCTGTGGCCCGGCCGACTTCGGGGGTCAGGGTCGACATTGCTGGTCCGTCGGTCGACTGGTTGACAGCGAGCCGGATGTAGGGATCGAGCGTGCGTGCGTCGATGACAAGCGGTTCACCTGCCAACTTGGCAACCACCTTGGCGGGCAACCTCGGCACTGCCTTTGCGGCAAACGCTTCGAGCTTGGCAGTGGTGGTGCTTTTCAACGACATGAATAAGAGTCTGGTCGGTCGTCGGCCGACAACGCGCAGCTCGGGCCGTGATGAGGGGCGGCGGTTTGCCAGACTCGCCGAATGGCGACCACGCACTTCGAGGATTTCAGCACCGGCCAGGTAATCGAATTGGGTTCGGTCACCCTCACCCAGGAGGCGATCATCGACTTCGCCACTCAGTTCGATCCGCAGCCGTTCCACATCGATCCGGCCGCTGCAGTCAACTCGTCGTTCGGCGGCCTGATCGCGAGCGGTTGGCACACCGGCTCACTGTGGATGCGGCTCTACGCCGACACAGTGCTCGACGGTGCCGACAGCCGAGGATCATCGGGGATGGAGCAACTGCGTTGGTGGGCGCCGGTTCGGCCGGGCGACACCCTGATTGGAACTATCACCGTGATCGACACCACACCGTCGACGAAGGACCCAACGCGCGGCACGGTCCTCACCGAGGGTGCCATGACCAATCAGAACGGCGTCGTCGTGATGAGCATGCGGTCACACGGACTTTTCGGTCGACGAACGAGCTGAGCCGACAGACAAGAACAGATCGAACTGGTCGGTGGTTGGGTTGCAGACCGGCTCCGTCGGGCATACTGCGGCATGACGAACACACCGAAGAAAGTGCTCATCGCCGTTGATGGAACTGAAAGTGACCGTTCGGTTGTCCGCCAGACTCTCGATCTCTTCGGCGATGATGGAAATTACGTTGTCATCAGTGTGAATCCCGACGCGGCTGCCCTGGGTGCCGCATCGGTGTCGTATGCGACTGCGTTAGCGTTCTCTGCGCCGTCGCTGAGCCGGTTCGCTGATGGCCTCGGCATCGATGCCGACGAAGCTGAAGAGGTCGCCCAACGTGTGGCGGGCGAAGCTGGAATGTCCGCCGCTGAAATAGTTGGCGAGGTCGGTGATCCCGCATCGGTACTCCTTGAGCAGGCTGCGGTGAGCGGGGTCGACGTGATGGTGATCGGAGCAAGCGAGCGAAGCTGGTTCTCGCGGTTGTTTGAGCCCTCGGTTGAGGCAGCAGTCCTCAACCGGGCCACCTGCCCGGTCCTCGTCGTCCGCCCGACGGATACGGTGCCGGACTGATCGTGAGTTATGACGGTGGCAATCAATGAGCCGACTCTTCGAAGAACTCGATTACCAGCAGACACCCATTGGCGTGATCAGCTTGCGCCGGCGGCTTGAACCGACACTGAAGATCGACGTATTCGAGATCAAGATCGGCGAGGACGGCTTGATGTCGAGCCTGATCACTGATGGCGAAGAAGCCGTCTCGAGCCTTGCGCTCGCGGCAACGTCGAACGAGTCGCTTGACGTCGTCGTCGGTGGGCTCGGCCTGGGCTACACCGCGCAGACCGTGCTCGACGACCCACGCGTCAGGTCGCTCCGCGTTGTCGATGCGCTTGCACCGGTGATCGACTGGCACCAGCGTCATCTTGTACCGCTCGGCGAGTCGGTATCGACCGACGAGCGCTGCGAGTTTGTCCTCGGCAACTTCTTTGAGATCGCCGCCAACGGTATGGATCTCGGTGCGGAAGCTCCCGACCAGTTCGACGCAATCATCGTCGACATTGATCACTCGCCGCGCCACCTGCTCGACCCGAGTAATGCGCCGTTCTACGAGGCCGACGGCGTCGCGCTGCTCGCTCGGTGCATCCGCCCGGGCGGCGTGTTCTCCCTCTGGTCGAACGACCCGCCAGATGCTGAATACTTGGCGGTGCTCGAAGGTGCTTTCGACACGGCGGTCGCCGAGGTTGTCGTGTTTGACAATGTGCTCACCGGTGGCACGGCCGAGAGCACGATCTACGTCGCCACGGTTTGACCAGTCGATTCTCAAGTCGTGTAGCGACCCGTCAGCGACCGGACCGGAGCACACCACCAGGGCGTGCGCCGGTGGGCTCGCCGTTTTCGAAGGTCACGTGACCTGACTTGATCGTGTACCGATAGCCGTCGACGTCCTGCAGTAACCGTCGCCCGCCGGCCGGTAGGTCGTGGACCATTTTCGGGGCATGCAAATGTAGGTTGTCGAAGTCGATGACGTTGATGTCGGCCAGCTTGCCGACTTCGATACGGCCACGATCCTTCAGCCCGTACGCATCTGCGGTTTTCGACGTTTGCAGTTGGACGACCCGTTCGAGTGGCAGCTTCGGGCCGCGGCTGCGGTCGCGTGCCCAGTGGGTGAGCAGGTAGGTCGGGAAACTCGCATCGCAGATCAGACCGCAGTGGGCGCCACCGTCGGAGGCCCCGGGGATCGTGACGTCGTGGTCGAGCATTTCGCGGATCACGTCGTGGTTGTGCTCGTGGTAGTTGCCGAGCGGGCTGAACATAAACGCTTCGCCGTTGCTTTCGACCAACCAGTCGAGGACGACCTCGCCGGGGTGGCGGCCTTGTTGTTCGGCTATGGCACCGGCGCTGGCCTCAACCGGCGGCTCGTAATCGGGCGGGTCGCCGAGGCGGTACATCTGCGCCCAGTTGGTCGCCATGTACTTCGCGAATCGGTCTTTGGTGAATGGGTCTTCGTCGAGCAGCACAGCCCGGAACTCTGGGTCGCTGAGCTTGGCGGCGCGCTCAGCAAGCGGAAGATCGCGGATGGCGCGGTAGCTCGGGTGGGCGATGAACGGGTGGAACGAACTTTGGAGCCCGTAGAGCATGCCAGTTGGGCGCACTGCGACCTGTGGTGTCATCGGCGAGCCAGCTGCGGTGGCGTCGACGGCTGCTGCCAGAGCACTGCGGAACGCGGTCGGGTCGGCGGGGGTTTGCGCCAACGTGTACGTCGTGGGGCAGCCCATCTCGTTGAGAGTGTCGAGCCATGGCTCATCGCCACCCTGACCCTGGTCGTCAGAGACGTACTGGAACAGTGCGTGACCTGAGTCGCGGACGGCCTCGCCGATGGCGATTACTTCGTCGGGCGTCGAGTACGTGCCAGGGACGTGGCCGTGCTTGGAGGTGTGCAGGAATGTGCGCGAGGTGGAGAAGCCGAAGGCGCCGGCATCCAACCCTTGTCGTGTGATCTCGACCATCTGGGCGATCTCGGCGGGCGTGACGTCGTACTCGTGCGCGCGCTCACCGAGCACGTAGGCGCGCACGGCTGCGTGTGGAATTTGGGCGCCGACGTCGATCGTGCGGGGCATTGCTTCCAACGCATCGAGGTACTCGGGGAAGCTCTCCCAATCCCAGGAGATGCCTTCGACCAGCGCACTGCCGGGGATGTCTTCCACACCTTCCATCAGCTCGATCAGGAACTCATGTGCATCGGGACGGACCGGCGCAAACCCAACACCGCAGTTACCCATGACCACCGAGGTGACACCGTGCTGGCTAGATGGCGCCATGACCGGATCCCACGAGACCTGGCCGTCGTAATGCGTGTGCACGTCGACCCAGCCGGGGGTGACGATGTGGCCGGTCGCGTCGATCTCTCGGGCACCTGCGTCGGCCACCTCACCAACAGCGGTGATCATGCCGTTGTCGATCGCTACGTCGGCAATGCGCGTCGCCGCACCCGTGCCGTCGACCACTCGTCCGTTCCGTATCACCAGATCATGCATCTCGCCATTGTCGCGAGCATCGCGAGGTATCGCCGAGTCGAACCGTCGTGGCCAGTCCGTGTTGGCCCTCTCATCCGTTTTCTCCTGTCCATTCTCCCTCGGGTCAGAAGTGGATACTTCGCCCAGACAGCGACCGGCCGCTGTCTGAGGCTCTGGCTGTTGAGTCGGCTCTTGAAAGGTACGGTCGCTGATGTGGAAGCGACCTTCACATTCGATGCTGACCTGTACTTGCACAGTGGTGGTTCGTGGGTTTTCCTTGCCGTGCCCGCTGACGATTCGGACGACATCTCGGAGATGGTGCCGACGCGCAATGGCTTTGGATCGGTGCGAGTGCGCGCCCAGATCGGCGACACGGAATGGATGACTTCAGTGTTCCCGGACAGCAAGCGCAAGGTGTACGTCTTGCCCGTCAAGAAGCCCGTACGCAAGGCCGAGTGCATCGATGCCGGCGACACCGTTGCAGTGAGCCTGTCGATCGATTTGGAGTGACGCTGCGCGACTTTGCCGGGCGGGAGTGAAGCGCCTGCGTCAGAGTCCGCGTGACTGCGCCCAGAGATCCGGGAAGTCAGCAGCGCGATTTTCCATCTGAGCGGCGAAGGCCTCGGCCATGTCGTCGGTATCGAACATGGAGGCGTTCCAAGTGGCGATGTGTTCAAGACCGTCGGCAATCGAATGCTCTTGGCTGTACTGCATCGACTTCTTGGTGCCCCAGACGGCCATCGGGCTTTTCGACGCGATCTCGGCGGCGATCTCATGGACGCCCGAGAGCAGTTGTTCCTGGTCGGCGTACACCTTGTTGACGAAGCCGGCAGCGAGGGCCTCGTCGGCGCTCCACTTACGGCCGGTGTAGGCGAGTTCGCGCACGATCCCTTCAGGGACGAGTCGCGGCATGCGCTGCAGCGTGCCGACGTCGGCGGTCATCCCGATGTTGATTTCGGCAATGCAGAAGTACGCCGACTCGGAGGCGTACCGCAGGTCGGCAGCCGACACCATGTCGATGCCACCGCCGACGCAGGCGCCTTGGATTGCACAGAGGATCGGCATCCGGGCCCGCTCGAGCGCAGTGAACGAATCTTGCAACTTCATCGCTGTCGAGCGGAACCGTTCACCACGCCGGCTGGTGTGCTTGGCATCGCTGGTCGCCGGGCCGACGTCGGACCCAGACGCGCTGAAGACCGAGAGGTCCATGCCCGAGCAGAAGTGCCGGCCCTCGGCGGAGAGCACCACGGCTCGCACCGAACCGGATGCCGACATCTCGTCGACGATTTCAGGCAGTTCGTTCCAGAACTCAGCAATCATCGAATTGGCCTTTTCTGGCCGGTTCATCTTGATGTGGCCGACCCTGTCGGTGATCTCGACGTCAAAACACGTGTGTCCCATGAAGTGAGCCTGGCAGATGAGCACTGCTCTACCGAGGTCAGACCTCCGGTCACACTGTGCCAGGCACAGTGTGACCGCTCTCCCCGATGGGCCCTGATGAACGCAGTCGGCGTGGTGAGCGCGCTGTTCAACGTGAGTGAGCGGTCGATCGAGGCGAAACAGCGCCATTCGGACCGCATCCATTTCAGTGTCGAACCCGACCCGAACGACATTGGTGGAGCGGCCAAGGCAATCCGCACAGCGCATGCCGACCACGACCTCGACCAAAACGCGGCAGTGACGTCGTTTCCCCACCCCCCGAACGTCCCGTTCCGGGAACAGGTGTGGCAACCATTCTTGTCCGGCAACGCTCGGCGCGTCTTCAAGCTCTGATTTGTCCATCATTTGGCAAGGTGATGGAAACTTGGACCCCCCGGGAACCAGGGCGGATCTGGCAACGTCGAATACACCATGAAGCGCACGGTTGGACTTCCACTCATCGCACTTGCTCTCGTCACGGCAGCGTGCACCGGCTCGGATTCGGCCACGGTTGATGGTTCGACTGCGAGTTCCGAGGTTCCGGTCACGTCCGCTGCGGGGACTCCGCCTGCGACTGACCCGGATGGCGGCCCTCAGGGCCCAATCGGCTTTGCCCCAGCCGCGCTGCAGCAGTTCGGTGACTGCTCGGCCTTCCTCGACTACGTCCACACCGAGGGTGCCGATCGAGTCGGGCCCTACGGGTTCGGCAACAACGGTTTCTTCGGCCCTGTGAACGACTTTGCCTTTGAGGAGGAAGACGCCGCGCCTGCCGCAACAGAAGCATCGGCCGAGGCTGACACCGTGAGCAGCGGTGCTCGCGACCCGGCAGGTGACCGTGCCACAAGCGAAGGCGGCGGCGATGGCACGTACTCCACGACGAACGTCCAGGTCGATGGCGTCGACGAGCCCGACATCGTCAAGACCGATGGCGACCGCATCATCGCGATCACGGGCGAGATGCTCCACTACATCGACATCGCGGGCGATGGCGTGACAGGAACCAAGCGTGGTTCGGTTGCCCTCAATGGTCAGAACGGGTCCTACACCTACGGTCACGAAATCTTCCTCGCTGGCGATCGAGCATTCGTGTTTGCACAGGGCGAGTTCTACGGCGGATATCCGGAGCCGGCCTTCATTGACGACGTTGCTGTCACCACAGCGGCACCTGTCCAAGAAGAGGGTGACGAAGAGGTTCCGACCGAGACGATCGATGCTCCGCTCGACGAGCCTGACGCCGAGGCCAGCTTCGCAGAAACCGAGCCGGCGCCCGAAGACGAACCGATCCCCGTTGAGCCCGACTTTCCGATCGGTGGCCCAGTCGGGCCGGGCTCCTACCAGGGCCCGCAGACGCTGATCATCGAAGTGGATCTGTCGAACCCCGACGCACCCGCAGTGGTCAACACGATGAGCATCGACGGCCGCTATATCAGTGCCCGCTCGATCGGCGACACCGCTCGAATCGTTGTCACCTCGCCGCCGCAGGACCTCGGCTTTCTCTACCCATCGAACCCGGGCACCGAGCAGAAGGCCCAAGAGACGAACCGTGAGGTCGTCCGCAACTCAACCGAGAAAGACTGGCTGCCAGAGTTCCGTATCGATCGCATCGACGGCAGCGCCGAGGAGGGACAGCTTGTTGATTGCGCCAGCGTGTTCGCCCCCGCCGACTTCGGCGGTTTCGACATGCTGTCGATCGTGACGCTCGACCTTGGCGCCGACCTCGCTGCGCCCATTGGCACGAGCAGCGTGATGGCCACCGGCGACACGGTCTACGCATCGCAAGATCGCATGTACGTGTCGACCAACATCTGGACGCCATTCATCAACGAGCAGACCAACGAGTGGCTCGACGAGAACTATGAGACCGCAATCCACCGCTTCTCGATCGCTGGCGCCGGTGCCGCCCGGTACGAGGCGTCCGGCTCCGTCGAGGGACACCTGCTCAACCAATTCTCGATGAACGACCGCGACGGCGTGTTTTACGTGGCCACCACGAAGGGCGCCCCGTGGGCCGAATCGTCCGAGAGCCAGATCGTGTCGATGGAGGTCAACGGTGATCAACTCGAACAGATCGGCAGCGTCGGCGGCCTCGGACTTGGCGAACGCATCTTCTCGGTGCGCTACGTCGACGACACCGCCTACGTCGTGACGTTCCGTCAAGTCGACCCCTTCTACGTGATCGACCTCAGCGACCCTCGCAACATGGTTGTCCAGGGTGAACTCAAGATCCCAGGCTTCTCGAACTACCTGCATCCGATCAGCGACGATCTCGTCATAGGTGTCGGCCAAGACGCGACCGACGACGGTCGAATAACCGGTACCAAGGTGTCGCTGTTCGATGTGAGTGACCCGACCAACCCGCTGGAGATCGATGTCTGGACGTTGCCGAACGCCTTCAGCGATGCGCAGTTCGACCACCGTGCATTCCTCTGGTGGGGCCCGACAAATACGGCGGTCCTTCCGCTGCAGTCGTACGGCGACCAGTTCGCTGGCGCCATCGTGTTGAACGTGACCGCTGACGGGATCACCGAGCAAGGTCGCATCAGCCACGTTGACGACGATGGCCTTCCCAACGGGCAGACCGACTGTGAAGTCATTGATAGCTCGCAGTTCGGGGAGGACAGCGAGTTCTTCTGGATCGGTCAAGAAGGCGGCCAGATCCAGCTCTGCACCTCCCAAGACCAGGGCGGCGCAACCGGCCTGTTCTGTGACCCGGTGCCGGTCGATGAGCTCGAGAACTGGTGGGGCATCCCCGCTGAGCAGCTCGACATCGACACCAGCGGTTTTGAACGCATTGAGCTGTGCTGGCCGAACTGGAACGGATACGAGGCTGCCATCCAGCGCACGATGGTCATCGCCGGCAGCCTCTGGACGCTGTCGCCGACGACCATTCAGTCGAACGACCTCACGAGCCTCGACCGCACCGGCCAGATCAGCCTGTAACACTGGCAGCGCCTCACGGCGCTGCCAGCGGTGCTCGGTGTGGCGACCGACTCGCCTTTTGCTCGGAGGGCCGAGTCGGGTGGCGTGTGACAGTCCTACGTGTCGAGCGGGTTGATTTCGTTCTGGCACGATGGCTGGATGCCGATTGCTCCTGCGTATGACTGGGTTGCTCACCACGCGATGGTCAGCCCTGACCGACCGGCCTGGGCCGACATTGACGTCAATGGTGACGGAGCCGGGTTGGTGTGCAACTGGCGAGAGGCCGATGAACGAGTCGGCCGATCAGCCGCGATGTTGCGTGATGACTTCGATGTCGGTCGGGGTGACCGCGTTGTGATGTTTTCGATGAATCGTGTCGAGTTCATCGAAGTGCAGTTCGCGTGCGCTCGGCTGGGTGCGGTCTTCGTGCCCGTCAACTGGCGGCTCACCGTTCATGAACTCGACTACATCGTCGGTGATGCTGGGGCCACCGTGCTCTGTGCCGACCCGGAATTTGGCGACACCGCCGCGGAACTCGCCAAGCGGACCAACGTGGCGCACCTCGTCGTGTTTAGCGGGGCAGGGTCGCGCCCAGAGGGCAGTGTCGACTACGACGACGGGCTCGCCGCAGCAGCGAACCGCATCGATGCCGACCCCGCTGCTGCGCCGGTGATGCCCGAGCTCACCCACGACGACCCGCTGACGATCATGTACACCTCGGGCACGACGGGCCGCCCGAAGGGCGCGATCATCACGCACGGAATGTCGTTCTGGAACTCGGTGAATCTTGCCGAGCTGAGCAATCTGTCGCGTTCGATGGTGAACTTTTGCTTCCTGCCGCTGTTCCACACTGGCGGTCTGAACTGCTACACGAACCCCGCGGCGTACTTCGGTGGTTCGACGTTGATCATGCGCACCTTCGACCCGGGCGAAGCGCTTGACCTCGTCAATGATCCCGAGCGTGGTATCACCCACTTCCTCGGTGTGCCAGCGAACTATCTTTTCATGGGTCAGCACGAGCGGTTCGAGACGACTGACTTCTCACGCATGGTCACGACAGCAATCGGCGGAGCACCCGCTGCTTTGCCGCTGCTGCAAATGTGGGAAACGGTTGGCTGCCCGCTCGTCCAAGCGTTTGGGATGACCGAGACGAGCCCGATGGTCACGTCGATTTCGCCAGAGATGGCTGTGATGAAGGCCGGTTCGGCTGGGCTGGCGGCGATGAACACGGCGATTCGCATCGTCGGCGAGGACGGCAACGATGTGGCTGCCGGCGAGATCGGCGAACTCTGGTGCAAGGGTCCAAATATCACTCCGGGCTACTGGAACAATCCCGAGGCAACTGCTGAAGCGATCACCGATGGCTGGCTCCACACCGGCGACGCGGCGCAGATGGACGAAGACGGCTACATGTACATCGTCGATCGATGGAAGGACATGTACATCTCCGGTGGCGAGAACGTGTATCCGTCCGAGGTCGAGTCGACGCTGTTCGATCTGCCGGGCATCGCCGACGTTGCGGTGATCGGGCTGCCTGACGAAAAATGGGGGGAGGTTGGCCAAGCAGTCATCGTGAGGTCGGCGGACTCCGTTGGTTCGGTTTTGGACGAGACTGCGATCCTGAACTTCTGTCGTGAGCGCCTCGCCCGGTTCAAGGTGCCGCAGTCGGTTCGCTTCATCGACGAGCTACCACGCAATGCCACGGGCAAGATTCTTAAACGCGAGCTTCGAGACTGAACTGTCACCCCACCCCACCCCCCGGCAGACCTCGAGGTGACAATTACCGCCCGGCTCTGTCGTCACACTTTGGTCTGCCTGACCAACGTGCGACGACGAGGGCGACGATCAGGCTTGGGTTCCGACCTTGAGGTCGCGGAATGGCACGCCCTTGTCGACAGCAGGTTCGCGCGGTAGGCCGAGGACGCGGTCGCCGATGATGTTGCGTTGAATCTCGTCGGTCCCGCCAGCGATACCCGATGCGAAACTGCGCAGGGTCAGGCTCTGTGCGCTGCCACCGTGCGGATCGTCGTCGGTCCAGGCCACGGACGACATGCCAGCGATTTGGAGTGCAATCTCACGCATTCGCCAGGCAATGACCGAGCCGTACAACTTGCCGAGGGAGCCGCCGGGGCCAGGCGTGTTGCCGGCCTTCATCTCGGCGCGGGTGCGCATTGCGATGAGCGCCTTGGTGGTCTCCATCGAATACACCTGCATCATTTGATCGCGTACAACCGGATTGTCGATCGCTCCCGACGCTCTCGCGTAGTTGCGGAGTTGGTCGTACATCGGCCGGTTGATGCCACCGCCGCCACCTGCACCGATCGCGACACGTTCGTACATGAGCATCGCAGTGGCGAGCTTCCAGCCGGTGTTCAGGTCTCCGAGCAACCAGTCTTTTGGAATGGCCAGATCGGTGAAGAACACCTCGTTGAAATGTGACTCGCCGTTGATCTGGTTGATCGGCCGGATCTCGACACCCGGAGCCTGCATGTCGAGAATGAACATCGACAGGCCTGCATGTTTGACCTGATCGGCGTCGTTTCGTGCCACACACAATCCGAACTGCGACTTGTGAGCCAACGTGGTCCAGACCTTCTGGCCGTTGATGATCCATTCGTCGCCGTCGAGTTCGGCCTTGGTCTGGAGTGATGCAACGTCGGAGCCGGCGCCGGGTTCAGAGAACATTTGGCACCACAGCGTCTTGCCGGAAATGAGATCCGGCATGAACTGGCGCTTCTGCTCGTCGGTGCCATGGTCGTTCATCATCGGCAGGCACATGCCGTGGCTGATGACGAACTCGCTTTCCATCATCGGGTAGTTCTCTTTGACCTCGCGCCACACCTTGTCGTGAGCGTTGGTCAATCCGGCCCCACCGAACTCGGTGGGGTAGGGGACGCCCGCGCCGACGCCCGCTTCAGACGCCGCGGTGTGGAACGCGCACGACTCCTCGAAGGTCGGTGCACCCGACGACTCCGGCCGCGACTCCATGAAGTCGATGCACTGCTGACGGAAGTCATTCAGGTCGTCCATCCCGTCACCGTATGAATTGCGCGCTCAACTCAGCGAGCCGGGCGGGTGAGGCTGGGCGGGTGAGGCTGGGCGGGTGAGGCTGGGCGGGTGAAGCGGCTTGACGGAAGGGTGAGACGGATGAGTCAGATCGTTCGATTGCTCAGCGTGCTCGTGCCGGTTGATGGTGCGTGACGTTTCGGGCCGATCAGCCGGGCGCCAAGGTGATCGGCAACCGTCACCGCGCGGTACGTACTGTCGGGTCGCTGGAACGCCGGAAGTGGTTCG
>JBLIMF010000046.1:0-16499 GCA_047638615.1 Gammaproteobacteria bacterium | reverse complement strand
TCCTTGGTGTGATCGCCGCCATCGCCATCGCAGCGGGTGCGTTCCTCAATTTCCAGGCCTCGGGCGGCGAACTGTCCGACCTGACCGACATGGACAAGCTCAAGGCCAGCTTCTCGGGCGGCAGCAGTGGCGATGCCGACGGTGACAACATGCCTCCGCCGCCCGCTGACACCCCTCCTCCCCCGCCTCCACCCGCCCAGTAACCCCGAGCCTCTGACTCACCAAAGGCGTGAGGTAGGTGCGCACGAGGTGCGCTGTTTCTTCTCGCGACATCGTTGATATTTGATGTCGCAGAACATCGCTGACACCTGAGGCTGTGATCGTGAGGTCATGGGAGAGAAGGCGGCCCCGATGAAGACTTGGTCTGCAGCGATCGCTGAGACCGACGGCCTCGACGTGAACGTCGCCAACGAATGTGACAGGACGGGTGTATCTCGTGCCCTGTCCTACAAGCTATTGACCCGATATCGAGCGGAGGGGACCGCCGGGTTTGAGCCAAGGTCGCGCCGCCCGAAAACATCACCGAACCAGACCAGCCTCACGGTCCCACCACAATCCAGTGGTACCTCGGACGCCGCGAGGACTGAGCCGGCGAGGTGCCGTCGGTCGCAACAATTCATCGGGTCCTCGAACGCCGCGGCCAGATCGTGCCACCGCCCCACAAGCAGCCCAAGTCGTCAAGGAAGCGCTTCGAAGCGCCAGCGCCCAACGAGTGCTGACAGATCGACATCATGGACTGGACAATCGCGACAGGCGTCGTGAAAGTGTTCAACATGATCGACGATCACTCCCGAGTCGTAGCAGCGTCACGGGCGGTCAGCGAAGCCACCAGTGTCAAAGCGTGAGGTCGGTGCGCACCAAATGCGCACCTACCTCACGCCTTTGCACGAAAGCGGGTATTCAGAGGGTGATTAGAGGGCGGCGACGATTTCGGCCATCAGTTCGCCGGCTTCGGTCGGGTTCAGGCCAACCTTGACGCCAGCGGCCGCGAGTGCATCCATCTTGCCCTGAGCTGTGCCCTTGTTGCCAGAGACGATGGCGCCTGCGTGGCCCATCTTCTTGCCGGCCGGCGCTGTGACGCCAGCGATGTATGCGCTCATCGGCTTCGTGACGTTGGCCGCGATGTACTCGGCTGCTTCTTCTTCGGCCGAGCCGCCGATCTCGCCGAGCATCATGATCGCGTGCGTCTCGGGGTCGTTCTGGAACTCCTCGAGGCAGTCAATGAAGTTGGTACCGGGGACGGGGTCGCCACCAATGCCGACACACGTCGACACGCCGATGCCACGCTGCTTGAGCTCGTAGAGCGCCTGGTACGTGAGCGTGCCTGAGCGGCTCACGATGCCGACGTTCGGGCCATCAGCGGTCGGCAGCTGAGCGATTTCACCAGCAGTGATGCCGATGTTGCACTTGCCGGGGCTGATGATGCCGGGGCAGTTCGGGCCGAGCAGGCGGGTACCGGGGAAGTCACGCTTCAGGCGGTTGAACACCTTGGCCTCGTCTTGCGCCGGGATGCCCTCGGTGATGCAGACGATGAAACCGATACCGGCTTCGGCTGCTTCCATGATGGCTCCCGGAGCGAACTTCGGCGGCACGGTGGCGAACGACGCCGTTGCACCTGTTGCCTCGACCGCTTCTGCCACCGTGTTGAAGATCGGGATGCCATCGACGTCTTGGCCGCCCTTCCCGGGCGTGACACCGGCGACGACCTGCGTGCCGTAGTCGCGGTTACGGAGCCCGTGGTACTTGCCCTGGCCGCCGGTGAGGCCCTGGACGATGACCTTGGTGTTCTCGTCAACAAAAATTGCCATGGTCAGTTCCTCAGTTCGCGAGCTCGACGGCCACACGGGCAGCGTCAAGCATGGTCGGCTCCGAGCGGAGCTTGTCTTGCGGGATACCGGCGTCGAGCAGGATCTGACGCCCTTCTTCTGCATTCGTACCGTCAAGGCGGATCACGATCGGCGCCTTCAGGTCGACGCGGCCCATGGCCTCGACGATGCCCTTAGCAACCTCTTCGCCACGCGTGATGCCGCCGAAGATGTTGATGAAGATCGACTTGACGTTCTCGTCGAAGTTGATGACTTCGAGTGCCCCCGCCATGACGTCGGCGTTGGCGCCGCCACCGATGTCGAGGAAGTTGGCTGCGGAGCCACCGACCTGGTTGACGACGTCAAGCGTCGACATGGCCAGGCCAGCGCCGTTGGCAATGATGCCGACGGTGCCGTCGAGGCCGATGTACTGGAGATTCTTCTCTGCCGCCATCTTTTCGCGTTCGTCCATCTCGGTGAGGCCGCGGAACGCGTCCCACTCGGGGTGCCGGAACTCGGCGTTGTCATCAAGCGTGACCTTGGCATCGAGTGCGTGCACTTCGCCAGTCGGCTTGAGAATCAACGGGTTGATCTCAGCGAGGTCGCAGTCACCTTCGTCGTAGCAGCGGTACAGCTTGACCAGGATGTCGGTGGCACCATCAATCGCCCGCTCGGGAAGCTGCGCATCGAGGCATGCCTGGCGCGCCACTGCTTCGGAGAGTCCGTCGACAGGGTCGATGTGCAACTTGACGATGGCATCAGGATTCGTTTCAGCGACGACTTCGATCTCGACGCCACCTTCGCGAGAGAGCATCATCAGGTGCTTCTTCTCGCTGCGATCGAGCGTGAACGAGACGTAGTACTCCTCGTCGATGTCTGAGGCAGCTTCGACCCAGAGGCGACGTACGACATGGCCCTTAATGTCCATGCCGAGAATGTTGCCGGCGTGCTCGCGCACTTCGGCTTCGTTGTCAGCAAGCTTGATGCCGCCGGCTTTACCGCGGCCACCGACCTGCACTTGCGCCTTGACAACGACGGGGTAGCCGGCGGAGGCGGCTTCCTTCACCGCCTCGTCGACGGTGTCGGCCGGCCCGCCCGGGCTAACCGGAATGTCATAGCGGGCGAAGTACTGCTTGCCCTGATACTCGAAGAGATCCACGTTGGGAGCCCTCTCTTTCTTGTTTGCGGATGATGAGAAATGTTGAGAATGGTGTGGTCGACCGGCGAGCCGGTCAGGATTCAGTTTCGTCGAGGGCGCCTTCGAGCCACTCGCCGATGGCCTTCAGCGATGAGCCGGGGCCGAATATCTCGGCAACGCCCTGCTCACGCAGAGCACGTGCGTCGGCATTCGGAATGACGCCACCACCGAACACGAGGACGTCGCCGAGGTCACGATTACGGAGCTCTTCCATGACACGTGGGAAAAGCGTGAGATGTGCGCCAGAGAGAAGCGACAGGCCCACGCCATCGGCGTCTTCCTGCAGCACCGTTTCAGCAATCTGTTCAGGCGTCTGATGGAGGCCCGTGTAGATGACCTCGAAACCGTGGTCTCGAAGAGCTCGGGTAATGGTCTTGGCGCCTCGGTCGTGGCCGTCCAGGCCTGGCTTCGCGACGACGATGCGATAGGTGCGCTTCACAGAAGGACGACCTTATGCGGCTGGCAAGCCGATCCCCCAACCCGTGGACTCGTGAACCGGCGCCGCTGATGAAGGCGAGCTCAACGGCGGCAGACTAGGGACGTGCCTAAGGAATCTGCTCCTCCGGTCAAGATGCGCTCGCCGCTCGTTCGTGCGTTACTGCCCAACGTCGGCGGCATCGTCATCCTCGGGCTCATCGGCCTGATGCTGTGGGGCTTCGCGGCGTTCATTTCGCGCGGTGGAACGGCGACATCCGAGCGCTTGGCACCCTCAAACCTCCGAGTTGGAAGCGTGCAGAACGCCGCTGACATTGTCACCGAAGACGGGCCGATTCTCTTCGCCGACCTTGCGACTAACCGTGGGACCCGCACCATCGTGCTCGATCACACCGGCGACGACCCGGCGATCGGTTGGGTCATTTACTTCGGTTACCCGGCCAATGGCAACGAGGACTGCATCGTCGAGCAGGTCATTGGAACACGTCAGTTCATCGACTGCGATGGCAACGCGCTCGACGTGAGTGAGTTGGCGCCACCGCCGCCGGGCGTCAACCCTGTCGTCGAGAACAGTCGCCTGCTGTCAATCGACCTCAGCGGCGTCACCGACGAATGATCAGCCGCCGCAGCGTGAGCCACAGAGCTAACGGTTACCGAATCAGACGTCAACCGGCAGGCTGTCAGCTACGCCCACCAACCGGCTAGCGAACTCTTCGGTGTGCTCCGGGAGCTTGCTCCGGCTCATGGCGAGGCCGCCAATCACGTAGGCACCGGTGTCTCCGAGGGAGCTGGTCAGCTTGTCGAGGCTGTTGCCCGGGTGCAGTGCAAACGTGCAGAACGCGGCAGCTTTCTTACCACGCATCGACGGGAGGTTGGCGATGCCGTTCACATTCCAAGGCGCCTGGCCGAACACGAAGGCGCCATGCACCCATGTACCGACCAGCACGATGTCAGCTTCATGAATCGACTGATGGTCGGGCTGTTTGACCTTGGAGAGGCCGGTGATGGTCCATCGCTCCTGCTGCAGAAGATCGGCCACGCTTTCAGCGGCCTTCCATGTGTTACCCGTCAGACTCTCGACCAGAATTGCTGCCTTCATATTCGACAGTCTGGCACGGCGCGGGGCCAGTCAGCTGATCTTCTTGAGCGGCGCCCAGGCCAAGCTCAGATGCTTCGTGCCAACACCACTGAAGTTGATGGTGGCTTCGGCTTTTTCGCCTTCGCCCGTGACGTCGATGATGACCCCCGCCCCGAAACTTGGGTGCTCGACCCCATCACCGATGCGTAGCCCGAGTTCCTGGCTATTCGATGGTTCGGGCGTGTGCTTCTTGGCGAACTGCAGCGCTGCCTCGACCACTCGATCGCGGTGCGCATCCTGCTGTTCCTTTGCGTCGCTCTGGACGTCGGCGTTGATGTCGCGACCGGGAAGTTCATCGTCGGCGTTGGCCCGCCGGTACGCAGGCGGCTGGTACGACGAGTCGTCGCTGCGCTCGATGTTCTTGCTGTTGGAGTAGTCGGAGCCGTATTTGGAGCGGTAGCTCTGACGGCCATAGCTCGATCGACCGCTGACGTTGCCCGTCGACTCGATCAGTTCGGCTGGAATCTCGTCGAAGAATCGTGACGGAGGGTTGTACTGCGTCGAGCCGAACAGTTGGCGGCTCCACGCATGGCTCATGTAGAGCCGCTGCATCGCGCGAGTGATGCCGACGTAGGCGAGGCGGCGCTCCTCTTCCATCTCGACCGGCTCGTTCAGCGATCGGATATGCGGGAAGATCCCTTCCTCGACACCGACGATGAAAACGACGGGGAATTCGAGGCCCTTCGCCGAGTGCAAGGTCATCAAGATGACGAGGTCTTCAACTTCGCCTTCTGGTAGGTCATCGGTGTCGGCGACAAGCGCGACCTGCTCCATGAATTCAGCGATCACCGTGAATTCGCGTGCCGAGCCAATCAGCTCGCCAAGATTCTCCAGCCGCGTGTGGTCTTCGATCGAGTCCGAGGCCTCGAGTTCACCGAGGTAGCCCGATCCGTCGAGTGCCAATTGCAGGAGGTCGGCAGGGCCGTACTGGTCGTCAGCGGCCATACCCGACATGCCGTCGAGGAGTTCGACGAATGAGGCAATGCCGCGAACTGCCGGGCCGGTCACGCCAGCCTCATCGTTTCGGCGCAGCGCCTCGGCGAAACCGATTCCTTCGGAAGCTGCGAACGCATCGAGCTTGGCGACGCTGGCATCGCCGACACCGCGCTTGGGCACGTTGAGCACTCGCTTGAGGCTGACCTCGTCGGCCGGGTTCACGACGGCCCGCAGGTAGGCCATAGCGTCTTTCACCTCGCGCCGGTCGTAGAAACGCGTTCCGCCGACGACCTTGTACGGAACACCCTGGCGCATGAACGCCTCTTCGATGACACGGCTTTGCGCATTGGTCCGGTACAACACCGCCATGTCGCGGTAGTTCGCCTCGGCGTCGCCCTGGAGTTGCTTCGCGTTGCTGGCAACCCAGTTGGCCTCGTCACCTTCGTCTTCGCCGTGGTAGCGGATGATTTTCTCGCCACTCCCACTGTCGGTCCAGAGGTTTTTCGGTCGGCGCTCCGTGTTGTTCTCGATGACCGCATTGGCCGCGTCGAGGATGGTCTGGGTGCTGCGATAATTCTGGTCGAGCACCACCGTCGTGACGTCAGGGAATGCTTCCTCGAACTGCAAGATGTTTCTGAAGTCGGCGCCGCGGAATCGATAGACACTTTGGTCAGTGTCACCCACGACGCAGACGTTGTTGTGGCCGCGCGCCAGCATCAACACCATCTGATTTTGGGCGTTATTCGTATCTTGGTACTCGTCGACCAGGATGTGGGCGAACCGATCGCGGTAGTGCTCGAGCACCTCGCCATGGTTGCGGAACAATTCGACGGTCTTGGCGAGCAGGTCGTCAAAGTCCATGGCGCCAGCCTTCAATAGGCGGGCTTGGTATTCGGCGTACACCTCGGCGTGCTTGCGGTCGAAGATATTCTCAGCCGCCTCGGCAGCTTCGGCTGGCGCCACCAACTCGTTCTTCCAGTTGCTGATGATCTGGTGAACGCCGCGCGGGGTGAACCGCTTGGTGTCGAGGCCGAGATCGCGGATGACGTAGCCGGTCAGGCGGTTCGCATCGGCCGAGTCGTAGATCGAGAACTGGCGCGGGTAACCGAGCACGTCGGCGTTCGCTCGCAGAATGCGCACGCACGCCGAGTGGAAGGTCGACACCCACATCGTCTTGACAACCGGGCCAACCAGCTCAGCGACGCGCTCGCGCATCTCGGCTGCAGCCTTGTTGGTGAACGTGATCGCCAAAATCTTCGACGGGTGGACACCCTCGTGAATGAGGTGTGCGATGCGATGCGTGAGCACCCGTGTCTTGCCGGAACCGGCACCGGCGACCACCAGCAGCGGGCCCTCATCGTGCACAACAGCATCGAGTTGATCGGGGTTGAGGCCCTGGGCGAACGGCGACGGGCCCTTGGATCGGCGCTCGCTCTGCACTGAGTCAACGGAATCTGCCACCGAGTAAGAATCCGATTCGGTGGTCGCGACGTCGGCCGGATGCGGAATGTCGGCGAACAGCTCTTCGTCACTCATCAGCTGATCACTCTAGAGATGCGCCCCGCCCCACAGCGTTTGCGTCGACGTTTCAGCTGGCATGAGCGCGGAAACTTCGACGCAAACGGCCTGAGACCTCAAAGACGCAGGATCGCGAACTGGTATTTGCCTTCCTCGCGCGCGTGCGACCAGGAGTCGAACGACTCGATCGTGCCGTGGCCACCGAGCATCCGCTGGATGCGGTCGTCGCTCCGCAAGCTGAAGAAGCGTGGCGGGTCATAGTGATCGTCGAGCTTGATATTTTCACGGTCGAGGCCACCCCACAGCCCGACCGCGAGCGGTGCACCTGGCCGGAGCAGGGTCGTGATGGCCCGCATGGCCTCATCGAATCGTTGGTCGGGCACGTGCAGCAGCGTGCTCATTGTCCACCCTGCGTCGAAGCTCGCCGGCGGAAATGGCGGCAGAAACAGCGAGGCAGGCACCACCGCCAGGCTGGTCTCCTGAGCGGCCTGCGCATTGCCCATCGACAGGTCGAGGCCAACGCAATCCAGGCCGGCGGCGCTGAAAGCTGCGATGTCGCCGCCAGGCCCCGAGCCGACATCGACAATTGACCGGCGGTTTTCGGCGAGCAGCAACTTGATGAAGTCGGCCCGCAGGTCGTCGCGGCGGCCGCGTGAACCCATCGCAACACGCGCTCCGGCTGCTGCCTCTCGGTCATAGTAAGCCCTCAGGTCCTGCTCAATCGGCACCACCGGAGCCTCGCAGACACCGATCCCCCGCACCCGCAGCGTTTACGTCGAAGTTTCGGTTGGCATGAGCGCGGAAACCTCGACGCAAACGGGCTGGGACCTGCAGTGCGGCGATGCTGACGTGGCTCGAACTCGGCGCCAACGAGGCGATCTTTGCTGCTGGCGATGTCGTTCATCGTGATCTCTGCCGCCGAGATGCGAGCAACGCTCGTTGCCTACTTTTTTGCCTCCGATCTGGTCGTCCTCGTGGTCCTCGGCGTGCATTGAAAACTCCCGGATGAACTGTTCTGGCGGGTCATGCTCGGGCTGCTACTCCTCGCTGCTGGTGGGCTCGTCGGCTCGCGTGCTTTCCGATCAGCCACCGAAGCATCGTTCCGCCAGAACACGCTGCGCCTGCTGTGCACCATCTCAGTTTTCGGCATCGCCCGATTGATCATCTGAGCACGGCGCCCGAGTTCGGTGGCCTGAGTACCGTGGCCTGATGACGATGCCGATCGCCGACCGATGGTTTGACCGACGCACGATCTCGGACGGCATCACGCTGCTTTGGGAGCCCCACGTCATCGAGCTAATGCGGTGCAACATCTGGCATGTTGCTGGGCGCGATCGCGAACTCGTGATCGACACAGGAATGGGCGTCGCCAGCCTCGTCGATGAAATGGAAGACCTGCTCGACAAGCCCGTCACCGCAGTCGCCACACACGGTCACGGCGATCACATTGGCGGCCATCACGAGTTCGATGACACCGTGGCGCACGCCGCTGAAGCCGCCGACCTCGCTCAGCCCAACCTCAATTCGCTCGACCCGATCGAAGCCTGGGGTCAGGGCGGCATCGATGCGCTCACCGCAGCTGGATACAAATTCGACAGCAAGTACTTCGTCACGGCGCTACCTGCCGGTGTCACCCTCGACAGCTTCCGGCAGCAGTCGGCGCACGTGTCGCGAACCGTCGACGAAGGCGATGTGATCGATCTCGGCGACCGCGCCTTCGAAGTGCTCCACCTGCCCGGGCACTCCCCCGGTTCGATCGGGCTGTGGGAAGCGTCCACCGGGACGCTGTTCTCGGGCGACGCCGTCTATGACGGCCCGCTACTCGACCGGCTCGACGGATCGGACGTCAACGACTACTGCGCCACAATGCAGCGCCTACTCGAACTTCCCGTCGACGTCGTGCACGGCGGTCATGACCCGAGCTTCGGCCGCGCTCGCCTCCGCGAAATCGCCCGCGACTATCTCAAGCTGCGCGCCTGACTTGTCACACCGAGGTCTGACCTCGGTGTGACAAGTCAACGGTCAGGTCGGTCAGATCGGTCAGCCTTCTGATTCATCGGCCAGTTCGAGCCAAGTTGCTTCGAGTTCATCGAGTTCAATCTGCGCGGCGCTGAGTTGATTGCCGACCGCCAACAGTTCATCGACGGCGACCAGGCCACTGAGCTTGTCGGCCAACGTGTCGACCCGCTTCTGGGTTTTGACCATCGCCTGCTCGGCTTCTCGAAGTTGACGACCAATCGTCGATGCACTCGGTCCGGTACGCGCTGATTTCGGCTTGCCCCCACCCGAACTCGAACCTGCAGCCTTCGGCTTCGCTGATCCGCTCGGCTTCGTGCCGTCCGACTGCTTGCCGGACTTCTTGCCAGTCTGCTTGCCGGACTTCTTGCCAGTCAATGCCGCGCGATCAGCAAGCCAGCCACTGACGCCGCCAGGCACACGCTGCATGGCGCCGAACTCGTCGATTGCCAGCACGTGGTCAGCAACGCGATCGAGGAATGCGCGGTCGTGACTCGACGTGACGAGTGCTCCGGGCCAGTCGTCGAGGAACGCTTCGAGCGAACGCAGTGTGTCGAGATCGAGATCGTTGGTGGGCTCGTCGAGGATCAACAAATTCGGCTTGGTGGCAAGCACCATGACGAGCTGTAGCCGCCGGCGTTCCCCACCCGACAGCATCCGCGTGGGAGCGAACTGAGCGGTCGAGTCGAACCAAAACTTCTCGAGTAGCGCCTTGTCTTCGTGATCCGGCTCTCGATACGGGCCTGCGACCACCTTGCGCACGATGGCGTCCGGGTCGAGTTTGCTGGAGTGCTGATCGGCGTAACCAACCACCACGGTCTGCCCGCGGTCGACCACGCCAGCCACCGGATCTTTGCGTCCTGCAATGATGTCGAGCAGCGTCGTTTTTCCGGAGCCATTCGGCCCGACAACAGCCAACCGTGCACCAGGCTCAATCAGCAGATCGACGTCAGAGAAGACCGTGTGATCACCGAACCGCTGCGTAACACCGGTGAGTTCGATCACCTGGTTACCAAGGCGAGTCGTTCCGGCACCGAGTTCGAGGTCGTTGCCACGCACTCCAGCAGCAGCAGGGCCACCGGCGATGATCTCGTGAGCGCTCCGCAGCCGCGCCTTCGGCTTGGTCGAACGGGCCGGGGCACCGCGCCGCAGCCAAGCGAGTTCTTTTCGAGCGAGGATCTTGCGCGTCGACTCTTCGGACGCCTCGCGGTCGATCCGGTCGGCACGAGCATCGAGGTACGTCGCGTATGCACTCGTACCAGCCGCAGCCTGGTGGATGTGCGAGCGGCCGTTGTCCAGTTCAACGACACGACTCGGGCCGACAGCGCTGGTCAGTCGGTCAAGCGCATGACGGTCGTGCGTGACAAGGACAAGTGCCGCCTTCATCGCGACGAGGCGCGCCTCGAGCCACTCGATGGCTTCAAGGTCGAGGTGGTTGGTCGGCTCGTCGAGCACGACCATGTCGAATGCACCCTGCTGGTCGTCAGCCAGCACCTTGGCGAGAGCAACACGTTTAGCCTGCCCACCGGAGAGCTCGTCGGTCCGCCGATCAAAGAGCGGCAGCACCCCAAGCGAAGTGGCCGCTGCTTGAACTTCCCAGCCGTCGCCGAGCACGTCGCGCACGATGCCTTCGGGCAGCTTTGGATCTTGTTCGAGTGAGACGATCCGAGAGCCGCGACCGAACCTGACAACACCGCTGTCAGGCTGGAGCGCTCCGGTCATAATGCGCAGCAACGTGGTCTTGCCCGAGCCATTGACCCCGACAACCGCAACACGATCGCCAACCGAAATGGTCACGTCGACATCGCTGAAAAGCACCTTGTCGGGTTGAGCCATGCCAACCCCGGATACATCGACACAAATCACCCGCGCGACGCTACGGCCGAAAACGGCGAGCGCCGACGAACACCCTGGTGACGGATGTTCGTCGGCGCAGAAATCAGCAGAGCCGAAACTCAGTTGTCGGCGGGGGCTTCACCGTTCACCTTGGAGATGACTCGTTCTTCGGCCACGGCAAGCTTCTCCGCTGCCTCGTCGGCCGTGATTTTGCCGGCCTCGACTGCAGCGTCGACCCGCTCCTGCATCTGGCCGACGATGGCATCGACCAGAGCGTCAACCGACGCGCCCTGGGCGGTGGCGACCTCGGCCAGAGTCGAGCCGGCCTTCAATTCGGTGCGCAGGGTGGCGGCGTCAATGCCGAGGAGATCGGTCACGACTTCGGAGCCGACGAACTTGCCCTTGCCACCGAACCTGCCCTCACCACCGGACTTGCCCTCACCACCGAACTTGCCCTCACCACCGAACTTGCCCTCACCACCGAACTTGCCCTCACCACGGTCACCACGCTTCTCCATCAGCTGCTTGGTGACAGCCTCGGCCTGCGCTGCATCGATGGTGCCGTCGTCGACGAGGGGCTGCAACACGGCGCGGAGGCGTTCGCCAGGCTGCGCTGCTGCATCATCAGCGGGCGCTTCGTCGACCGGGGCGTCATCGACCTGCTGGACGATTGCAGCCGGGGCTGCAACGGCGCCTGTGTCGGCAGCTGCACTGGACATGCCAGGAACACCAAGCACAAGGCCAGCTGCAGTGCCGCCCAGGAGGCCAACGGCGAGGCCGATACCCGTCTTCGAGCTGCGGCCCTTCTTCGAGCTGCGGTCGTTTGTCGTGGGGTCAATCATGTTCGTCATTGGAGAGTTCCTTTCGAGAACGTCTGGTGGGGGGATGAACACCACGATGGCGACTGCCGGTGAGACCGAATCCAGAAGGTCGTAAAGATTGGGTAAGAACGCTTCGTCAGGCTTCGGGCAAAGAGAAGCCGACGTCAGCACCACCGCCGTCGCGATGCCGCGCGCTGACCGTGCCTCCACTTCGCTCGACGATCTCACGAACGATGGCGAGACCCAGCCCTGAGCCCGGCATGGTCCGAGCAGCCGCCGCTCGGTGGAATCGATCGAAGATCAGGGGAAGGTCCTCATCCGGGATACCCGGCCCTCGATCGAGCACACGAAGATCGCCTCCACGCACAACAACCTCGATCGAACCGTTCGAGGTGTCGAACTTTGCAGCATTCTGGATCAGGTTGGTCATCGCACGCTCGAGACCAGCGGGAGGGGCGAGCACGATGCCTGCGGCAGCGACGTCCACAACGACCACTCGGGCCTTGCGACGAGCGACTCGCGCTCCCACCACTGACGCCAAGGCCCCGAGATCGACGATGTCTGCCGGTTCATCTGCGAGTTCGCCGGATGCAACCGACACAAGTTCGTTGACCAGGTCGGTGAGTTCTCGCACCTCACCATCGAGATCGTCAAGAATGCGTTCCTGCATCTCGGAGCCCATGTCCGGGTGCCGCCGGATCACCGAGAGGTTTGTGCGCAGGCTGGTCAGCGGGGTACGCAGCTCGTGGCCGGCGTCTTGCACCAGGCGCTGCTGTTCGGTTTGCGAGCGTCTCAACGCTCCGAGCATCGACTGAAACGCTGCCCCGAGGCGCCCGACCTCGTCGGCGCGCTGTTCGGCCACCGCCAGGTCGAGATTGCCTGAAGCTTCGACTTCTTCGGCGGCCCGCGTCAACCGGCGGAGCGGGGCGGCGACAGTCGATGCGAGAAGCCACCCGATCGCAGCTGCCACCAGCGACACCACGATCACCAAGAACGTCGTCCGCTGCCGCAAGTCGGAAAGCACCCGGTCGGTTTCACCCAGCGACCGGGCAACCTGAATTCCACCCCGCGCCGCACCGACGGTGTGCACCCTGAATCGTTCACCTTCAAAGGTGATCGTCGCGACGTCGAAGCCCTTGTCGTCTCCGATGGTCAGCTTCGCTTTGGCGGTCAACTCGAGGTTCTCCTTGAACGACGAATTCGCGACTTCGGCCCAACGGTTAAAAAGTCGCACCGAGTACACGCCAAGCAAGCCACGGCTCGGAATCCCGACCAAATCGTCGCCGCTACGGATGTTGACCAGCAGCGACGTTGCCTCCTTCATCGATCGATCAACCTCGTCGACCAGCCGCGTACTCGTCGAGCTGTAGCTCACCGCGCCGACCATCGCCGTGGCTACGAACCCGAGGACTGCCATCGCGACGGCGATCTTGACGCGCAGCGACCTCATTGCGATCGGTCTATCACGAGGCGCCACTCAAACGCGCCGTGTACCCCACCCCGCGCACGGTGTGCACCAGTCGTTGTGCGCCGTTCTCTTCGGTCTTGCGTCGGAGGTAGCCGATGTAGACAGCGAGGTTCTTCGAATCGGGTCCGAAGTCGTAATGCCAGATGCGTTCGTAAATCGTGGTGTGGTCCAGCACGATCCCCTGGTTTTGCACCAGCAGTTCGAGCAGATCGAACTCGGTCTTGGACATCACCAGTTCCCGGTCGCCGCGAAACACGCGACGTGCCGCCGGGTCGAGCCGCAGATCACCGAGTGTCAGCGGCGCTGCAGTCTCGGCGGTGCTGTAGTCAGCACGCCGAACCAGCGCACGGATCCGAGCCAACAGTTCGTCGAGGTCGTACGGCTTCGGCAGGTAGTCGTCGGCACCGACATCGAGGCCGGCCACGCGGTCAGACGTCTCGGTGCGAGCCGTCAGCATCAGAATGGGCAACCGATTTTCTTCGGATCGAACGACGCGACAGACGGTGAGTCCGTCGACCATCGGCATCGAGACATCGAGGAGCAAGATGTCGGGTTCACTCGTTCGAACGGCATCGAGGCACTCGGCACCGTTGGTCGTCGCGGTCACGCGATAGCCCTCCAGTTCGAGTGCTCGAACGAGAGCTTCACGCACCGCACGATCGTCCTCGGCAATGAGTACGTGTTGGTTCGGAGCGGTGGCCACGCGTGCAGTCTTGCCGGTCCGGGTGAGAGTCAGGTGTGAATGCGGCATGCTGCGTTCACCGTCAGTCGAGTCGCGTGTGCCCAAAGTCGTGGGCTAAGAAGTGCGAATGCAACTGTTCCCCGCACCGGCCCGAGTTTCGGGCCAGCTTCTTCCTATCGCAGCCGCGCTGGTCGCGGCCGGCGGAGCGATCGGGGCGACGGCGCGTTGGCTGGTCGGAACGTTGCTCGTGGCCGAGCCAGCGACCTGGCCGTGGGCGACACTCTGCGTCAACATCGTTGGCTGCGTGATGATCGGTGTCGCTGCCAGACAGATCGAACGCGGCTCGCAGCAATGGGACTTCATCGTCACAGGCATGCTCGGTGGATTTACGACGATGTCGTCGTTTGCTGTCGAGCTGAACGATTTCGTCGACGCCGGGCGGTCAGGCATGGCGTTCGGCTACGGCACGACAACGGTCGTCGCAGGCGCCGGCGTCGTCACACTGATGTTGCGAGGATCGTCATGACGCCGATCGTATTCATCCTGGCGGCTGCACTCGGTGCCGTGCTGCGCTTGTTGATCGGCCTCACCGTCTGCCGTTGGCAGGCCCTGCTCGTTGCCAACACGACCGGAGCGGCGGTGCTGGGGTACGTGAGTTCTGCCAATCTCTCGGCGTCGACGATCACGTTGATCGGTGTCGGGTTCTGTGGCACGCTCACGACCTACTCGTCGTTCGCGCTCGAAGCACGATCGCTCGGCTGGCGATGGGGAGCCTTCTATGCGGCTCTGACGATCGGTTGCGTGTGCGCTGCAGCGTCGATCGGATCGACGTTCGCCTGAAGCACCTGGTTTCGGGCTCAGGCGGTTTCGAGAATCCGGACCGGCAAAACGCGCGGACCGCGGATCTGACCGACGCTCCACGAGACGTCGCCAGCCAACTCGAACTTCGGGAACCGTTTCACGAACTCTTCGATTGCGACCTTAAGTTCGAGACGAGCGAGGTTTGAACCCAGGCAGCGGTGGATGCCGAGACCAAAGGCTGCGTGGCGATTGGACTCGCGGTCGATGATGAACTGATCGGCGTCTTCAAACACGCGAGGGTCGCGGTTGGCGGCCGGAAATGGCAGGAGAACCCAGTCGTCCTTCTTCATCGGGCAACCGTGGAAGTCGACGTCCTTGGCAACCATGCGGGCCATCGTGACCGGCGCATAGGCCCGAAGGAACTCTTCGAGCGCAAAGGTCATGACCTCAGGCTCGTCGTGCAAACGTTCCAGGTCAGCAGGAGTCTGTGCAAGGTGCCAGAGCGATGACCCAATTGCCGACCACGTGGTGTCGATACCTGCGATGAGCAGTAGGACAATGGAACCACGGACGTGCTCTTGGCTGAGCTTCTCGCCGCCGAGTTCGACGTTAAGCAGGTAGTCAGTGAGGTCTTCACGCGGGTTGTCGATGTGATCCTGGACCTGAGCATCGAGATACGCGTCGAGCTTCTGGAAGTTCTCTTGACGGTCGGCCGTCGGGGCGTTGATGGTCTCAAGCGTGTTGTGGACAAACTCACGGAACAGAGCCTCGTCGGCTTCGGGGAAGCCGAGCATGCGGCCAATGACGTTGACCGGAATGTGCTGCGCGTACTGAATTGCAGCATCGACGACGGTGTCGCCAGGCGTGATGTCACCCATCTCGTCGAGAAGCCGGGTACACAACGCGCGGATTTCATCTTCCCACGGCTCGATCTGCTTCGGCGCGAACGGCGGGAGCAGCAGACGGCGCGCCAGGTTGTGAAACGGCGGGTCGCTGGAGATCGGCGGAACCACACCGATCGGCGCAGGGATAGCCGCATCGCCGGGCCGGGCGTGGCTGACCACGACACTACGGCTGGTGAAGTTTTCGGTGTCGTAGGCGACGTCGTTGACGGCTTCGTGCGTGATCGGCGTCCACATGCCGCCGTAACGGTCAGAGTGAGCAACAGGGCAACCGCTATCGCGCAGCTCTTTCCATATTGCGGGCGCATGAGCGTTGTACGCCTTATCGGCGTGGTCGAAGTCGGTAGAGAAGTCGCTCACCGGGCCATAGTCGTCAGCGTCGTAGGGAACGCGTTCCCAAGCGATCGCGTTCTCGGGGCTGTCGGACAGCTCAAGCGGCTCGGAAATCGTGGGTTCGATCGTGTCAGTCATGATGCTCCAGCCCTTCAGGAATCGGTGATCGTGATGGCGTATTCAGGACAGTTCGAGACGGCAAGGCGAGCCTTGGCCTCAAGCTCTGTAGCGACCGACCCGTCGCCGATTAACACGGCCTGGCCGTAGTCGTCGACGTCAAACAGTTCAGGGGCTAACGCGTAACAGCGGTTGTGACCCTGGCATTTTTCTTCATCGAGATGTACACGCATTCTTGGACCATAGGGCTTAGGGATACGGCAGAGCCAGCTCTCAGCCATCTTTTTCGCACAGTGTTCCAATGCATGCAATTGCCGTCACGCGCCTGAGACGCACCTCAACGGCTCTGAACAGGTACAACGCGGTAATTAGGCCTGTCCAAGAGATCTAGAACACCGGTCACACCTGCCCGAGTTCAGCGCGTCGATCGGCCGATCAGCTCGCTGTCACGCCATCTCGAAGATCGAGCCCGAGGAGGTCCCACTTGTTCCCG
>JBLIMF010000045.1:0-17007 GCA_047638615.1 Gammaproteobacteria bacterium | reverse complement strand
TCAACGGCGAGCCGGCCGAAGCCGACGTCGACGAGCGTACCGACCATGCTGCGAACCATCTGATGGCAGAACGACGTGGCCGTGACTTCAAAGCGCAGCAAGGGCGAAGGATCCGTGTCAAGCCACGGCTCACGCGTCCAATGCGCTGCCTGCAGGGTTCGCTTCATTGATGGCTGGCCATAACCCGGCCCTGGCTTCGGCTTGCGACAAAACGACGAGAAGTCGTGGTCACCGCGGAAGGAGAGCGCAGCCTCGTTCATTGCGTCGAGGTCGAGCGGTGGCCCGAGATGCCAAGCGTGGCGGGCAAGGAGCGGGTTAGGAGATCGGTCGTTCCAGATGAAGTAACGGTACGTACGCGACGTCGCTGAGAATCGAGCGGAGAAATCTGGGGCAGCCCATTCGACCTCACGCACCGACACTTCGGGCCGAAGCAACTGGTTGATGCTGGCCGACAACCGGTACAGGTCGGTGTCGGCTGGGATGAGCCCGTTAACCACCTGGCCCCATCCATGGACGCCCGCATCGGTACGACCGGAACCGACGAGTTCGAGCGATTCGGCTGACACCCGTGTGATCTGGGCGACAGCGACGCTGAGCACACCCATGATCGAGCGAACGCCGTCGCTCTGGGCAAAACCACGAAAATCAGTACCGTCGTACGCGACGAGGAGTCGGACATTGCGCTGCTCTCGCCCCGCCACGTCCGACTCCGTCATGCCCGTAGGCCTTCGTTCATTCGATTGTTTGTGAACTCAAACGAGTTCGATGCGGGCCATCTCGGCGTTGTCGCCGTGACGTGTCCCCATCTTCAGGATGCGGGTGTAGCCGCCCGGGCGCTCCATGTAGCGGGGTGCCACATCGTGGACCAGCTTGTAGGTCATCTCGCGGTCGCCGAGGAAGGCCTGGATCTGACGGATCCGGTGGACCTGCATTGGGCCCTCTTCCTGAGCCTTCTTGGCCTTGGTGATCAGCTTCTCTGCGATTGGGCGGAGAAACTTCGCCTTTGCCTCGGAAGTGGTGATGGCCTCGGCCGCGAACAGTGACGCTGCGAGGTTGGCCATCATGAGACGCTGGTGGGCTGCAGAGCTACCAAAGCGACGTGAGCGGCGGGGTGTGGGCATGATTCAGATTCCGTTTCTTGCGTTCCGGCTGGTGGCTATCAGCCGCGAAGCTGGAGGCCACGCTCGTCGAGCTTGGCCTTTACTTCGTCGAGGCTTTTCTGGCCGAAGTTGGTGATGTTGAGCAGGTCGTCTTCGGTCTTCGTGAGCAACTCGCCCACGGTGTTGACCTGTGCCCGCTTGAGACAGTTGTTTGGACGCTCGGACAGGTCGAGGTCTTCGATTGGCAAGTCGAGGTCGGGCGACGACACCGTGGTGTCGACAATTTCACCGAGCTCAAGGCCCTGCGGCTCGTCGCTCATCGTGGCGACCAGTTCGCTCAGGGCCTGCAGCGTGGCACCGGCCGAGGCCAGTGCTTCAGCCGGGCTGATCGAACCATCGGTGTCGATCTCGATAACTAGGCGGTCATAGTTGGTGGCCTGCTCGACACGAGTCGGCTCAACGGTGAACGAAACACGGCGAACCGGGCTGAAGATTGCGTCGATCGGGATAACCCCGATTGTTCGGTTCTCTTCTTCACGGTTCGACGAGATGTAACCACGACCCTGCTCTACCGTGAGGTCGATGGCCAGGCGCCCCTTTGTGTTGAGGGTGGCGATGTGGAGATCCTTGTTGAGGACTTCGACGTCGGCCGGGCACTCGATGTCACCAGCAGTAACCGAAGCAGCGCCGCGCGTGTCGAGGCGCAGCGTGACAGCTTCTTCGGACAAGCAAGTGACGACGACGTCCTTCAAGTTCAAGATGATGTCGGTGATGTCTTCAGCGACACCACCAATCGTGTCGAACTCGTGCAGTGCTTCGTCGAAGCGAACCGACACGATGGCGGCGCCAGGGATCGACGAGAGGAGAGTACGACGGAGTGAGTTACCGAGCGTGTGGCCGAAGCCGGGCTCGAGCGGGCCGACAGCAAACCGCTGACGGTTCTTCGACTCTTCGCCGAGGGCTTCGATGGAGGGACGCTGCATGACGAGCATGGGTGGCGGGGCCTTTCAACTGCAGTATTCGAGAGATAACAAAAATGTCTGGGGACAACCGACCGGAACAACCGGCCGCAAGCGGACTACTTGGAGTAGAGCTCGACGATGAGGGACTCGCGGACCGGCACGTCGATGTGTTCGCGCTCAGGGAGCGTGCGCACGGTGACCTGTTTGCCGCCTTC
Source organism: Gammaproteobacteria bacterium (assembly GCA_047638615.1). GTDB lineage: Bacteria > Actinomycetota > Acidimicrobiia > Acidimicrobiales > Ilumatobacteraceae > Ilumatobacter_A. Next base: position 14,730 of record JBLIMF010000045.1, on the reverse strand, counting down.
ACCAGCTTCAAGCCAGCCAACGAGATTGCGATCAAGCGTGTCACGGTTGTGCTGCACGACGATCATCTTCTCGGCCTTCGCGGACAGCGAAATGACCTGGCCGCGTTTGACGCGGAAGCTGGCGATGTCGACTCGCTTGCCGTCGACGAGAATCAGACCGTGGTTGACGAACTGACGTGCCTGCGGGCGGGTTGAACCCCATCCGGCGCGGTACACGATGTTGTCGAGACGACGCTCGAGGAGCTGCAACAGGATCTCACCTGTCGGGCCCTGGAGCTTGTTGGCCTCTTCGTAGGTCTTCTTGAACTGACGCTCGAGCACACCGTAGATGTACTTGGCTTTCTGCTTCTCCTGCATCTGTGCCAGGTACTCAGAGGAGTTGCCTCGACGACGCGTGCGGCCATGCTGGCCGGGCGGGAACGGACGACGCTCAAGAACGGTCCGACCCTTTTCATTTTCAAAGATGTTGACGCCCAGCCGGCGCGAGATGCGCAGCTTGGGTCCGGTGTAACGAGCCATGATTCAGTCGCTTCTTTTCTCTAGCCGCGCCGACGCTTGGTCATGCGGCAGCCATTGTGCGGAACAGGGGTGACGTCCTTGATCGAGATGACCTCGATGCCTGTGTTCTGGATGGAACGGACGGCGGTGTCGCGGCCCGAACCTGGGCCCTTCACCTGGATTTCGGCGCGGCGGAGGCCGTGCTCTTGAGCTGCGCGAGCAGCCTTCTCGGCGGCCAGCTGGGCGGCGAAGGGGGTGCTCTTACGGCTGCCCTTGAAGCCCACAGCACCAGACGACGCCCAGGCAATGACATTGCCCTGCGGGTCGGTGATCGAGACGATCGTGTTGTTGAACGTCGACTTGATGTGAATGACACCGGTCGTGACGTTCTTGCGGTCGCGCTTGCGAGGGCGACGGGCTGCGGTCTGCTTAGCCATTACTTGCGCACTGCCTTCTTCTTGTTCGCAACCGTGCGCTTCGGACCCTTACGGGTTCGAGCGTTAGTGTGCGTGCGCTGCCCACGGACGGGCAGGCCTTTGCGGTGACGGACGCCTTGGAGGCACCCAATCTCGATTTTGCGCTTAATGTCGCCCTGAACGTCACGACGCAGGTCGCCCTCGATTTTGAGGTTCTGATCGATGTAGGAGCGAATCTTGTTGACCTCGTCCTCGGTCAGATTCGACACCTTCGTATCGGGGTCGAGTTCGAGTGCTGCGCACATGGTCTGCGATGTGGGCAGACCAATGCCAAAGATGTAGGTGAGCGAGATTTCCAGCCGCTTTTCGCGGGGGATGTCGACGCCAGCAATACGTGCCATTGTTCTTCTAACCGTGCTTCCTGTTCAGCCTTGACGCTGTTTGTGACGAGGGTTGGTGCAGATCACCATGATGCGGCGATGGCGACGAATCACTTTGCAGTTGTCGCACATCGGCTTGACGCTGGGTCGTACTTTCATGGGATCTCTCTACTTGTACCTGTACGTAATACGGCCTCGGGTGAGGTCGTAGGGGGTGAGTTCCACCTGCACTTTGTCACCAGGCAGAATACGGATGTAGTGCATCCGCATCTTTCCGGAGATGTGCGCCAATACTTCGTGGTCGTTTTCGAGCTTGACCTTGAACATTGCGTTCGGAAGTGATTCGAGGATCACGCCCTCAAGCACGATCGCATCTTCCTTTGGCTTTGGCAGGGGCTTCTCCTCAACCTGTGTGGTTCCGGGCGATTGATTTTCGATATTTCACAACGATCGTACGCACAGGCACGCTCGCGCGGCCTGCGGGCAGACCGACGTGCCATGATAGCGGCGCAATTCGCGAACCCCAGCGCAAAAGCCGCGTACTTCGCTGTGACCTCTGATAGAACACGCGAACTCGCACAAGCGTTCGTTGTCTGCGAGCCAGTTCTGGTCGGCCTCCCCGCTAATACCGTCATCTCAACGGGACGTGTACGGATCGGCGGAATTAACCGAGCGGGGTGAAAATGGTGCCGCGGAGCAGGCCGGTGACGGCGTCGATCGCTCGGCGATGCTGTTCTGGCGACATTCCCACGGTTTCGGTCAAGCCAATAAGCACCGTCCGCACGAACTCGACCATCGCCGGCTTGGCAAGGGGGTCGATCTCGCCCGTGGCGATACCGACGTCGACAATGTCAACGAAGAACTGCTCTCGGGCTTCGGCGTAACGAGCAAGTCGCTCGGCAACATCGGGATGTCGTCGGGTGTCCGTTCGGACCGCACCGACGAAGCCAGCCAAGGACGGATCTTCGACACCCATGCGATGCGAAGCCTCAAGCACCGCTGTCAACTTCCCTAAGAAGTTGTCAGAGCTTCCGACGGCGTCTTGGAATCGCGTGTAAATCGTGCGCTGCATATCGCGATCGACCTCAAGGTAGAGGTCGAGTTTCGATTCGACGTAGTGGTACAGAGCACCAGTCGTAATACCAGCCGCGGTAGCCACATCCTTATTGGTCACTGCGCCGTACCCCCGCTCGGCAAACAACCGGCGAGCCGAATCGAGAATGGCGCGCTTCGTGTCGGCCGAATCGGTCGCGGGTGGACGACCACGACGACGAACGGGCGGCGGCACCAGATCACCCTCGGTCTCGTCTCGCTCCTGCACATCTCCAGTATGAACGACGCCAGGGTGATTCGGCGGCTCGGAACAATGCCCGCTCAGAGCGCGTGACTAATGAGGACTCGACCGAGCCAACGCTCGATCACCTCACGTGCCTTGAACTCTGTCAGGTGAGTGCCGTCGGGGCGCCAGTCGGTGTCTTCAGTGACTCCTGCTGCATCCGCCCACCCGGCCCGGTCGACAACGACGACCTCGGGCCCGAGTTCTGCCGCGGCCAGATTAAGCGCCTGATGAAAAGCAGCGAACCGGTCAGCACCGAACGCTATGTCGCTCGCCACGACGCCAACGGCGGGCGGGGCTGCACTGATCGCAACACGTCCGGCACCCAGTTCGAAGAGGTCGGTGGCCGAGCGCCGATAAGTCGACGCAAGGGGCGCTGAATATCGAGCGTCAGTCGGCGCCGGCGGACCTTCTGAGACCCACCACTGCCGATCGGCGACATCGGTCACCGTCACCGCAACCGCAACCGCAACCGCAACCGCAACCGCAACCGCAACCGCAACCGCAACCGCAACCGCAACCGCAACCGCAACCGCAACCGCAACCGCAACCACGTCAGGCTGCACCCTGGCAACCAGTGCTGAGAAGTCAACATCTCGCGGCTTCGAGCAGAGAACGTCGTGTCGTCCCAGATCGTCACTGCCCCGGCCCGCAGCAACCCGCAACCCTGGCACCACAGGAGATCGGACGTGGCGTATTGAGGATGATCGAGCGCCCACTCGGCGAACGCTTGGCCCACGTAGAACGCCGTCGAATCGCCAACGGTCATGAACCGAACCGGACGTGACAACGGCGTACCGAGAGCGAACGATTCGGCTTCCAAGGCGTGGGCAACCTCAACGGCAGTCGCATATCATCATCGGTCATGTCGGGAGCGTCGGGCGAGACCTGCACGTCGGAATGAGCGACCTCGACCTCCACGGTCGTCGACGCCACGGACCCAGGCAATGCCACGGCGGCCACCGATTCCAGTGGAGCGAGCAAAGCGACCGGCTCCGCAGATGCCATTGCGAGGACGGACGCGTCGGCTTCGAGGGGGCCCTGCGAAAACGGGAGAACGGCGACGGCGAGAGCGGGGCCAGCATGGCGCCGGCCGCTCAACGAATTGTCCTGCGAGTCGGCGAAGACCCGGACTGGATCGGGCGTTCGATACACACGAACGATGCAGTCACGATGGCCAACGTTGCAGCCAGCGCAACAGCGAACCGCCACGGCTCGGTGAGCGACCATCCTTGCTCACGCAGCCACACGAAGACAGGCCAGTGGAAGAGATAGACGTCGTAAGTGATCCGGCCGATTCGGACCAGCGGCCAGATCGACAGTGCTCGGTGTACGTGCTCCGCGGCGAGCAGGCCCGCCTACGCAGGCACCGCCCACGGCCGCAGCAGTCCGCCCACTGCGGCACCAGCGAGGAACGCGATGGCAAGCGGCCACAGGAGGTCGAACTGCTCTTCGAACGCGAGTGACCAATAGAGCTCAAGCGGCGAGACAAAGACCGCCGAACCAGCGAACACCTCGGTGTAGGCGCTGTCCCCACCAACCTTCGCCGAGTTACAGACATCCGTCGTAGGGCCGAGCTACTCGCGCCGCCACGCCAGCACCTGCTCCAACTGTCCCATCAGGCGAGCGACGCTCACCAACGCAACGCACATTCTCGCCGGCGACAGACGCTTTGCCCGTAGCGCAATGAACGAACCGAGGGCAATCCCCCGGTCCGCTCACGCGCGCAGATCAGGAGTGTGGTGATGAGAAACCCTGAAAACGTGAAGAAAACGGAGACGCCAGCTAGCCACCGGCCATCCAACCGAATCCGACGTGGAAGCACAGCAACACGACCACGAAGCGGAGCCCGTCAATGGCTGACCCGTACCCAAGCGGTGCGACAAACGCAAACAAAGCTGGATAACCCGAACTAAATATTGTGCCGCCAGGGAACCAGAACCGGGAAGTATCAGTCAAGCCGTGGGGTGCAGTCGCCGACGTGCTCGAGGCACCACGGCGTTTCGCCTGGAATCCGATGGCGATTCGCTGCCACGAACGCATAAATCTGGTCGAACAGCCAGGGAGCGCCAGGGACCTTCCATGGCAAGACAGGCCACTGAGCCTGACGGCCAACGGCCAACGCGAGGGCGATCGCTCGCGCCCCGCCTACTTTGACCCCTCCGTCGGCGACGGTCCACGCTGCAGCGTCGCCTTCGGCCCGAGTGACGCCAATCGACTCGCCCTGGGCCAACCCCTGCGACGCGACAATTTCGAGCCGTTCGTGTGTGTCGAGGCGCCGCATCCAGCGGGCACTACGAGTACAAAAACCTCAATAGCCGTCGAAGACAAGCGTGGCACGCTCAGGCCGTTGATCCGGAAGACACCCGAAGGAAACGACGCTCACCACGTCAGTATGCCAGTGCCAGACTAAATTCGGTTGCCTTCGACAGCCTTCACCATGCGGGCAAAGACTGCGTCAGGGTGGCCCACGCCGTCGATGACGGCCAGACGGTTCTGATCGCTGAAGTGCTTTACCAGCGGGAAGGTCTGCTCTTCGTAGAGGTCGAGTCGCCGGTTCACGGAATCTTCGGTGTCGTCGTCACGCTGCAGCACGTCGCCACCACAGACATCACAAATCCATGGGCTCGGGTCATTGCCGGTTGCCGTGTAGTTGGTGCCACAGTCACGACAAACGCGACGTGAGGAGATGCGCTCCAGAACAATCTCGCGTGGGACGTTCAGATCCAACACCACGTCGATCGGGCGACGCTGTTCGGCCACAATTTCGTCGAGCTGCAACGCCTGTTCGAGTGTCCGTGGAAAACCGTCGAGAATGTAGCCCCGCGAGCTGGCATCCGACGCATCAAGGCGCTCGCGGACGATACCAATCATGATGTCGTCGCCGACGAGACCGCCTGCGTCCATCACCTCCTTGGCCATCAAGCCAAGTTCAGTCTCTTCACGAACCGCTGCACGCAGCATGTCGCCAGTCGAAATATGCGGGACGACGAAATGACGCGACAAGCGAACACACTGTGTGCCCTTACCGGCTCCCTGCCGGCCGAGAATGATAAGACGAGCGCCCGGAATCATCAGGGGTGTCCTACTTCAAGAAACCCTCGTAGTTGCGCAGCGTCAGCTGACTGTCGATTTGACGCATCAATTCGAGCGCCACGCCGACTGCGATGAGCACGCTGGTACCAGCAAACCCGAAAGAGTTCACATCAGCAGCAATCAGGAGAATGTAGGGCAATATCGCAATAATCGCCACGAAGACAGCACCCGGCAGCGTGATGCGGTTAACTGCCTTGCCGAGGTACTTCTCGGTTTGCATACCGGGCCGGATGCCCGGGATGAAGCCACCCTGCTTGCGCAACTGGTCGGCCTGACGGATCGGATCGAACGCAATTGAGTTGTAAAAATAGGCGAACGCGATAATCATCAGCGCAAGAATGGTGATGTACACCACGTTCTGCGGATTGACAATGTACTCGTCGACGAACCGCTGGACCGTGCCACGCCAGCCTTCGCCACCAGTACCACCAAGAATGTTCGAGCCAATCACCGGCAGGAGCAGGATGGAGCTGGCGAAGATGATGGGGATCACGCCGGACTGGTTGACCTTCAATGGGATATACGTATTCTGACCGCCCATCATCCGCCGGCCAACGACGCGCTTAGCGAACTGCACGGGAATACGGCGTTGGCCCAACTCGACAAATACCACCGCCACAATAATTCCGAGAGTCAGGATCACCATCGCAATGAACCAGAAGACCTTGTTGAGCTGGAGGATGCCCCAAAAACCGCCGGGAAGCGAGGCGACGACTGAAGCGAAGATCAGCATGGAAATACCGTTACCGATGCCGCGTTGGGAAATCATCTCACCCATCCACATCAATACCGCCGTACCGGCGACAAGGGTGGGAATGATGAGATAGCCCCGAGGCCAAACGCCATCAGGCAAGAGCGGCACGGTGGGGGCGGCACTCGCAGCTGAGAAGAACGCTGTTCCTCGACCGGTTCCGAAGATGAACACGAGTCCGGTCGACTGCAGCGTAGACAAGGCGATCGTGACGTAGCGGGTGTACTGCGTGATCTTGCGTTGACCCACAGCGCCGTCTTGCTGCAGCTCTTCGAGCTTAGGAATGACGACTCCGAGCACCTGCATAATGATCGACGCGGTGATGTACGGCAGGATCCCGAGTGCGAAAATCGAGAACGACTCGAAGGCGCCACCGGAGAACAAGTTGAGGAAGCCAAGGGCACCCTGTTCGCTTGTCTGGGCACGAAGCTGCTCGATAGCGATGCCATCGACCCCAGGGACCCGAATGGCCACGCCGAGGCGATAAACGATCACCATCAAAATGACGAAGAACAGCTTATTGCGCAGGTCCGAGATCTTGAAGATATTCAGGAGATTCGAAATCAAAGGAAACAGCTCCTGGTCGAGATGTTGGTCGTGTCAGGCATCAGAATGCCTGGCGAATCAAACGCCCGCTGACCGTACCAGCCGAAGCAAGAGCTCGGCGGGGCAGGTCAAGGCCGATGAAGGGGCGATTAACGGTTGGCGAACTGGTTGCCCTGTACTGGGGGACGACCGGCCTTGCCTTCTTCCTTGAAGGGAAGCGTGACAAGCGTGACCGAACCGCCAGCGGCCTCGATGGCCGCAATGGCCGAGGCAGACGCACCGTGGGCGTGCACGTTGACCTTGGTGGTGATTTCACCACGAGCGAGGATCTTGGCGAAGTCGCCCTTCGTGAGCAAACCACTCTGAACGAGCATGTCGAGATCGATGTCGGCACCGACCTTTTCAGCCAAGTCGTTGAGGGCGTGGAGGTTGATTGCCTGGTACTCGACGCGGAACGGGTTGTTGAACCCGCTCAACTTCGGGACACGCTGCTTGAGGGGGGTCTGGCCACCCTCGAAGCCGCGGGCAACAGTGTTACGGGCGCGCTGTCCCTTGGAACCACGGCCGGCAGTCTTGCCGCCCTTGCCGCCGGTACCGCGCGCCTTGCGCTTGCGACTCCGGTTCGACCCTGGTGCGGGTGCGAGATCATGAACCTTCATGGTCAGCTCTCTTCCGTGACGTTTTCAGTCACAACGATGAGGTGCGGAACTCGGGCAATCATGCCACGAATCTCCGGACGGTCAGGAAGTGTGTTGGTGTTGCCGATCCTGCCGAGGCCGAGCGCACGGAGTGTTCCGCGGTGCTTGGGCTTGGTGCCGATAGCGGACTTGGTCTGCTTCACATGAATTTGGCTCATGATGCAGCTCCTACTTCAGCCGTGGTCGCTGCCTTCTCGGTAGAGGAGTCAGCGGCAGGCTTCTTGTTGCGCTCGTTATATGCGTTGAGCAGACCCTTAGGGATGCACTCTTCCGGAGTGAGACCGCGGCGAGCCGCGATGACGTCGGGACGCTGCAGGGACTTGAGGCCCTGGATCGTCGCACGAGCAACGTTGATGTGGTTGGCGGAGCCGAGCGACTTTGACAGCACATCGTGCACCCCAGCCTCTTCGAGGATAATACGAGCAGCACCGCCAGCGATGACGCCGGTACCAGTGGCTGCAGGCTTCATCATCATCCGTGCGCCACCGGTCTGGCCGAGAACGGGGTGGATGATGGTCGAGCCAGCCATCGGGACCTCAAAAAGGTTCCGACGAGCTTCCTCGGTGCCCTTCTGAATCGCCAACGGCACCTCCTTGGCCTTGCCGTAGCCGAGACCGACCTTGCCATTGCCGTCGCCAATCACCACGAGTGCGGTGAACGAGAATCGACGCCCACCCTTGACCACCTTGGCGACACGATTGATGGTGATGACGCGTGATTCACGCAAGCCATCGGGATCCTCGCGGCGGTTGTCACCACGACCATCACGGTTGTTGTTTCCAAAGGCCATCAGAACTCCAGTCCTGCTTCACGTGCGGCGGATGCTACGGCTGCAATACGGCCGTGGTAAGCGAACCCACCTCGGTCAAAGACGATTTTTTCAATTCCGGCGGCCTTGGCCCGCTCGCCGATGAGCTCGCCAATCTTGGTGGCGGCCGCGACGCTCGAGCCGGTTCCTGCGGAACGCAACTCGGCTTCGTTGGTCGATGCAGCAGCAATTGTGGTGCCTGCATCGTCATCGATAACCTGAACCGAAAGGTGCTTGTTGGATCGGAACACTGCGAGACGAGGACGTGCCGCCGTACCGTGGACCTTTTTGCGAACACGACGATGGCGACGGATGCGACCGTTGCGGCGTGCTTGTGCGATCTTCGTCATAACTACTTCTTTCCTGCCTTGCCGGCCTTGCGGACGACGCGCTCGCCGAGGTACCGAACACCCTTGCCCTTGTAGGGCTCAGGCTTGCGGAGGCTCCGAATGTTGGCGGCCACTTGACCGACCACTTCCTTATCAATGCCCGACACGATGACCTGCGTCTGCGCCGGGAGCTCAAACGAGATTCCCTCGGGCGCTTTGACGTCAATCGTATGACTGAAGCCGAGGCTCAGGCGAATGTCGTTGCCCTGTGCTTCGGCTCGATAACCGACGCCCACGATTTGGAGTTCCTTTTTGAACCCCTCAGTGACGCCGACGACCATGTTTTTGACAAGGCTGCGAACCAAGCCGTGCAGGGCCTTACTTTTGTGCTCGTCGTCCGGGCGGATGCAAGTCAGCGTGTCCCCGTCGATGTCAATGGTGATCCCGCCAGGGATTTCACGATCAAGTGATCCCTTCGGACCCTTCACCGTGATGTGGGTGCCGGTGATGTTGACATCGACTCCTGCGGGCAGGGTGATAGTTGCTTGTCCAATTCGTGACATGAGTGGCTCCTTACCAGACGTAACAGAGGACTTCGCCGCCGACTTTGCGCTTGCGCGCTTCCCGGTCGGTCATGAGCCCCTTGCTGGTGGACAGGACAGCGACACCCAGGCCACCGAGCACGCGAGGCATGTCGGTGGAGCTGCGGTAGACCCGCAGCCCGGGGGTCGAAATGCGGCGCAGGCCCATGATCGTACGATCACGGTCTTCGCTGTACTTCATAGTGATGGTGAGGACTTCACCGACGCCACGAGGCGACGGTGCGGTCTCGAAGCTCGTGATGTAGCCCTCCTTCTGGAGGACCGCAGCAAGTGCGACCTTCTGCTTAGACGACGGCATGGGGACCTCGTCGTGCTTCGCCGTGTTCGCGTTGCGAACTCGTGTCAGCATGTCTGCAATGGGATCTGTCAGCATTTTCTAACTCCTCACCAGCTCGACTTTGTCAGGCCCGGGATCTCACCGGCGTGTGCAAGCTCTCGCAGACACACGCGGCAGAGGCCGAACTTGCGATAGACGGAACGGGCACGACCGCAGCGTTTGCAGCGGGTATAGGCGCGAACCTTGAACTTCGGCTTCGCGTTTGCCTTGTTGATCAGTGCTTTTTTAGCCATGGTTCAGCTCACTTGCTCTTCTGGCCGCCGAAAGCGGGGCCTTTGCGACGCTTCTTGCGTGGCTCGTTGTCTGCGTCAGCGCCCTTCTTGAAGGGGAAACCGTAAGCATCGAGCAAGGCCTTGCCGGCTTCGTTGCTTTTGGCGGACGTGACGATGGTGATGTCCATGCCGCGGGGATGATCAGCCTTGTCGGGATCAATTTCGGCGAACATCGTCTGCTCGGACAGGCCGAACGTGTAGTTGCCGTTGCCGTCCCAGCTGTGTGCCGGCAGACCACGGAAGTCACGAATACGGGGGATGGCGACCGAGATCAAGCGATCAAGGAACTCCCACATACGGTCGCCTCGGAGGGTGACCTTCGTGCCGATTGCCTGGCCTTCACGCAACTTGAAGTTGGCGATCGACTTGCTGGCTTTCGTGATGATCGGCTTCTGACCCGCAATGACCGTCAGGTCGGCGACAGCAGCTTCGATCAGCGACGGTTGCCCAGCGGCACGCCCGACACCCATATTGATCACGATCTTTTCGAACTTCGGCACTTGCATGACGTTCTCGATACCGAGCTCAGTCTTGAGCGCAGCGGCAATCTCGTCGTTGTATCGCGCCTTGAGGCGGGGCAATGTTGCCACGTCAGTCATTACGTCAGCCATCAGACTTCGTCTCCACTCGGACGAGCGATGCGCACTTTTGTGCCATCGTCGTTCACCTTGTAACCGAGACGAACAGTCTTGCCACCGTGGACGAGCATCACATTGGATACGTCGAACGGCATGTCCTTCTCGATGATGCCACCCTGCTCGTTGGCCTTGGTCGGCTTGCTGTGCTTCGACGCTGTATTGACGCCGTGCACAATGATCTTGTTGGCCTTCGGGAAGACCTTGTCGATCTCGCCCTGCTTGCCCTTGTCTTTCCCGGTGATGACTTGAACTGTGTCACCCTTACGAAGCTTCATCACAACACCTCCGGGGCAAGTGAAACGATGCGCATGAACTTGCGGTCACGTAGCTCACGGCCGACTGGGCCGAAGATACGTGTGCCGCGAGGCGTCATGTCATCTTTGATGAGAACTGCGGCGTTCTCGTCAAAGCGGATATAGCTGCCGTCGGGACGACGCTTTTCCTTCTTGGTGCGGACGACGACGCACTTGACGACCTCGCCCTTCTTCACACCAGCGCCGGGCATCGCGTCCTTGACCGTTGCAACAAAGATGTCACCGATCGAGGCATAGCGACGGCGGGTGCCACCGAGGACCTTAATGCAGAGCACTTCTTTCGCTCCGCTGTTGTCTGCAACACGCAGACGGCTCTCTTGCTGAATCACTTGGCACGCTCCAACACATCGATAACACGCCAGCGCTTTTTCTTGCTGAGCGCACGAGTTTCCATAACACGGACCTTGTCGCCAATGTTGACGTCGTTGGTCTCGTCGTGGGCGTACAACTTGGTGGTCTGAATGATCATCTTGTTGTACTTCGCATGCGGAACACGGGACACGACCGCAACAACAGCGGTCTTGTCCATCTTGTTCGACACGACGGTGCCTTCACGCACCTTGCGAGCGGTGCGCTCGAGAATAGTTTCTGTGGTTTCTTCAGCCATGCTCAGTTCCCTGCCTCGGCCACTGCGATTTCTTTCGCGCGGATCAGCGTGTTAATGCGGGCGACCTGCTTGCGAACTTTGCCGATTTCGGCACTATTCTCAAGCTGGCCCGTTGCGTTGCGGAAGCGCAGGTTGAGCGCTTCCTGCTTGGTGGCCTGCAACTCTTCGATGAGTTCGCCCATCGAGAGCTCGGCGAGTCCATTTTTCTGCGCCACTAGATCGGCTCCTCACGGGTGATGATGCGGCACTTGATCGGCAGCTTCTGAATCGCCTTATTGAGGGCGAGCTTCGCTGTCTCTTCGTCCGGGTAGGAAAGTTCAAACATCGTCCGTCCGGGCTTCACGACTGCAACCCAAAATTCGGGGTTGCCCTTGCCAGAGCCCATTCGGGTCTCGGCTGGCTTCTTCGTGACGGGCTTATCTGGGAAAATGTTGATCCAGACCTTGCCACCACGCTTGATCGCACGCGTCATAGCAATACGGGAGGCTTCGATCTGACGAGCCGAGATCCAACCCGGCTCGAGAGCCTGGATACCATACTCACCGAAGTGGAGGCCGGAGCCACCCTTCGTGTTTCCCTTGGTGCGGCCGCGATGGTGCTTGCGATGCGCGACTTTACGGGGCATCAACATTGGTCAAGCTCCCTTTCAGTCCGTGCCGCGGAGCCGCGGCGATTCGTTCGATTCACCCAGCGCGGTGCGCTTGGCGATTGCTTCTTCTTCGTCGAGCAACTTCTCGAGTTCCGGATCAGCTTCTTTGACCAGCGGCTGCGTGTCAGGGGCCGGAGCTCCGGCATCAGGTGCGACGGCCTTCGGCCCTCCCGAGGAGACGACCTTGCGGGGTGCAGGAGCCGGACCGGAAGTCTCGCCAACAGCCATTGCAGCTTCGCGCTGGATCTTGTCGTCGTTGACCTTCTTGTACGGGAGGATGTCGCCCTTGTAGATCCACACCTTGACGCCAACGCGCCCGGAGGTGGTCTTGGCTTCACGCAGCCCGTAGTCGATGTCGGCACGGAGGGTGTGCAAAGGCACACGACCTTCGCGATACCACTCGGTACGACTCATCTCGGCGCCACCGAGGCGGCCCGAGCATTGAACACGGATGCCGAGGGCGCCAGCGCGCTGTGCGTTCTGCACGGCTCGCTTCATGGCTCGACGGAAGGCGATGCGGTTGACCAACTGGTCGGCCACGCCCTGCGCAATCAGCGCGGCATCGAGCTCGGGGTTCTTGATCTCGACGATGTTGAGCTGAATTTTGCCGTTGCCAGTGATCTTGGTGATCATCTGACGGAGCTCGTCAGCTTGGGCGCCGCGGCGACCAATGACGATGCCCGGACGAGCAGTGTGCACGTCGACACGGAGCTTGTCACGAGTGCGCTCGATCTCGATGCGGCTAATAGCTGCCGACTCAAGGAGCGTCATGATTTCCTGGCGAATGGTCCAGTCTTCCGTGAGGTACTGCTTGTAGTCGCGCTCACTGAACCAGCGCGACTTCCAGTCGGTGGTGATTCCAAGACGGAACCCGTACGGATTGATCTTCTGACCCATCAGTTCTCCTCCGCTTCATCAGCGGCGTCATCTGCGTTTTTTTCAATTGATGCAGCAGGCTTCGAGGAGCCGGCTTCCTGAGGAATTTCGTCACCCTCGGGAGCGCCTGAGCCCTCGCCGCTCGATGATGTATCGCCGACATTGGCTTCGCTGTCGAGATCGATCTCGACAGCTGCGTTATCGGCATCGGCGCTCGTGTCGGCTGCTTGCTCCTTCGAGCGAGCGACACGGTCACGGCGGCTGGTGGCGGGGCGACCGCTGCCGGCACCCTGACGCTCGGCACGTGCCTGAATAATTGAAATTCGAGCATCGCTCATACGAGCAACGATGATCGTGACATGGCAAGTGCGCTTCAGGATGCGGCTTGCACGACCACGGGCACGGGGCTTGAACCGCTTGAGCGTCGGGCCCTCATCTGCGAAACACGCAATGACGAACAGTTCGTCAGCGTCTTGGTCGTCGTTGTTGACTGCGTTGGCCACAGCAGAGGCAAGCAGCTTGCGGACCGGGATCGCCGTATGGCGCTCGGTGAGTTGCAAGATTTGGTCTGCCGACTTGACGTCGAGGCCGCGCACCAGATCCAGCACGACACGAACCTTGGAGGCCGAGGTTCGGACGTACTTGGCGGTGGCCTTCGTACCAGAGCGTTCCCCAGCGACGTAGGACTTCTCATTGAGCTTGGGGCCGGTCATTAGCGACGTGCTCCTCGTTCTTGACCCGCATGGAACTTGAAGGTGCGGGTAGGACTGAATTCACCGAGCTTGTGGCCGACCATCGACTCGGTCACGTAGACCGGGACGTGCTTGCGACCGTCGTGGACGGCAAGCGTGTGGCCAACCATGTCGGGGATGATTGTCGAGCGGCGGCTCCAGGTCTTGATGACCTTGCGCTCGCCGGCTTCGTTTTGGGCATCGATCTTCTTGAGCAAGTGCTCGTCGACGAAGGGACCCTTTTTGAGACTGCGTGTCATGTGTCTGTATCTCTTTCCGTACTTCTTGCCGGCCGGCCGCGTTAGCGACGGCCACGTCCCGAACGACGGCGGCGGATAAGGAGGTCCTGACTCGGCTTCTTCTTATTGCGAGTTCGGCTCTCGGGCTTGCCCCAGGGGGACACTGCTGGGCGACCACCGGAGGTGCGACCTTCGCCACCACCCAGGGGGTGATCGACAGGGTTCATCGCCACACCACGGGTTTGGGGCTTCACGCCCTTCCACCGGTTACGACCAGCCTTGCCAATTTTGATCAATTCGTGCTCAGAGTTGCCGACTTCACCGACAGTTGCACGGCAGTCGATGAGCACCCGACGCATCTCGGTGGAGGGCATACGCAGCGTTGCGTGATCGCCGTCCTTGGCGACGAGCTGCACAGCAATACCGGCCGAACGGCCAATCTTGCCACCCTGACCGGGGCGCAATTCGACGTTATGGATCGTGGTGCCGACCGGGATAAACCGGAGTGGCATAGCGTTGCCGGGCTGGATATCCGAACCCTGACCGGAGACCACGTGGTCGCCGACGCTGAGGCCACGAGGAGCCAAGATGTACGCCTTCTGGCCAT
>JBLIMF010000044.1:0-17031 GCA_047638615.1 Gammaproteobacteria bacterium | reverse complement strand
GCGACTGCTGCTTCGATCAACGACTCAGCCACGAGGAAAATGTAAGCGGGTCCCGATCCGGCGACGCCGGTGAACGCATCGAGCTGGGGTTCGGGCAGACGATCAACAATCCCGACGGAACCGAGGATCGACTCTGCCCAAGCAAGATCGTCATCGCCGGTCGTCGTTCCACCGGCAATCGCCGACGTTCCCTTTCCGACGAGTGCTGGCGTGTTCGGCATACAGCGCACGACAGTGACCGCCGGGCCGGCTGCCGCCTCGATGCTGGCGATGCCGACGCCTGCAGCGATCGAAAGAAGCCGGGTCGCTCCGGCCGCTGCTGCTGCTGCTGCTGCGCCGGCCACACCCTGCGGCTTTACTGCGAGTACCGCCGACCGGCATGCCGGGATCGACTCGGTGACGATCATTCCTGGGAACATTTCGGCCAGTTCGGTGCGGCGCTCTTCACGCAGTTCGACGACGGCGAGCTGCCCCGGGGCGAAGGTCCCAGATGTGATCATCCCACCGAGCAGCGCAGCACCCATGTTGCCACCGCCGATCATCACCAAGTCGATCATCTCACTGCCGGTCGTTGCACTCATCTATCGAACGGTAGCTGGCCGCTCGGTTCCTGCTGCTCGGTGCTGGCCGCTCGGTTCCGGGGTTCCGCCCAGGCGGGTGCAAGGGACCGACTCCCCCGATGCGCACCCGCCCGGACATCAACACAGTGGGCAAGCGAGCAACGCAAGCGGAAACGTGCCGCTCACACAAAAGCCGGGCCCAATTTTTCTGTGAGCGTCCTGTCAGCCGGTGAATCGGGAGGCAAAGCCGATACGGAGCAAGCCCTTGAAGCACTGCTCGACAGTGGCGTAGAGCAGGCCGAGTGCCTGATCGATTGCCTCGAGATCAACCTGACGCGACGGGAGTTCGCCACGCAGGAAAATCCCATCTTCGACGCCAATCGAAAAGTGAGCGCCGACAAGCCGATCGTTCCGCCGCAGGACATGCTCGTACAGATCAGCGTGGTTCTCCTCGGGCGCGGCCATTGCATACGTCTCGTACTTCAGGGTGCGCTGGCCGAGCGTGAGCCACACCGTGGTGAAGTCCTTCTCCTCGCCCTGCATGCGCACGAGCCACCGCACGCCAGATTCAGAGCTGGCTTCGGCGATGCGTTCGACTGCGACGATGTGGTCATGCTCGGCATCAAGTTCGCCCAACCATTCGTCGATCTGGCGTTGCAGCACGGCCAGTTCGCCGACGTTCATCGGTTCGGTCATGTTGGCTCCTCGCCGATGCCGTGGCAGGTGACAAGCGATTCGACGCCCAGTTCGGCGTAGAGATCACGGAGCCGCTCCGCTGCAGCACGCCAGGTGTATGCCTGAGCCCGTTCGACGGCGGCCTTACCCATCGATGCTGCAAGTTCGGAGTCGTTAAGAATCGTGCGCATGGCATCGGCGTAATCGGCCGGCTTGCGGCCTTCGATCAGATATCCGGTTTCCCCATCGTCAACGAGGCTGAGCAGCCCGCCGACTGCACTGGCCACCACCGGCACACCGCACGCCGCAGCCTCGAGGGCAACGAGCCCAAAGCTCTCACTTCGACTCGGGACGAGCACGATGTCGGCAGCTCGGTACCACGTGGAGAGAATGTGGTGCGGCTTCGGTTCGATGAAGTGCACCTGGTCGTGCAATCCGAGTTCGTCGACCAGAGCGTGTGCTTCAGATGCTTGGACATCGCCGTTCCGACCACTCGAACCACCGACAATGGCCAGCTGCGCATCGGGTCGACCGAGTGAAGCGAGTGCACGAATGGCGACGTCGGGCCCCTTCAGCGCTTGGATGCGACCGACGAACAGAATGAACGGAACGTCCGGGTCGACGTTGATGGCGCGTCGCGCACCGGCTTGGTCGCCTGGCGCAAAAAAGGCGTGCTCGACGCCTGGCGCAACGATCTCAATCCGGCCGCGCGGGTCGCCGTAGAGACGCCGGAACTGTTCTTCTTCTTCGACGCAGCTCACGCAAATCGAGTCAGAACACTGGATGATCTCGGCCTCGGCCCGATCGCGCCACTTAGGTTCGGGGTCGCCACCTTCGGCTTTGACTCGCGCAAGCGTGTGAAACGTAGAGACGAACGGAACGTCCAGCTCATGTTTGAGGTGGTGGCCGACAACGCCGCTGAGCCAGTAGTTCCCGTGAATGATGTCAGGCTTCTCGTTGGCCTGGATCCACTCCATGACGCCGTGGCAGAACTGGTCGGAGATCTCCGGCAGCGCCTCTTTCGGGAGGTAATGCGGCCCCGCCTCGATGTACACCACCCGGTGGCCAGGCTCGACAATCACCTCGGCGGGTAGGCCTTCGCGATCAGCGCGTGTGAATGTGGTGCACTCGATACCGATTTGGCTGAGTGACGACACGAGTTCACGCACGTAGACGTTCATCCCACCGCTATCACCGGAGCCCGGTTGCAGCAACGGTGACGTGTGCAAGGAGATCACTGCGACTCGAAGCACCACGGCCGATGACTCTACCGAAGCAGGGCGCTCACCGAGATGTCGCGTTCAACGTCCATTCCGCCGAGAGCGGCCAGGATCACCCCTCGAGGAGACCGTCGACGTTGGCTTCACCGTCGCGGTAGCGGCGCACGAGTTCGGCGCTCAAAGCATCCAGGCGGTCGAAACGTTCCCGACGGTCAGACGACACCCTGATCTCAAATTTGCTAATGGCCGCGCCGAGACCGTCGAGTTCGGTGTTGTCGAGGCTTTCGAGGCGTCCAAAATGAAATTCGGCGCACAACGCATCGAGTTCGTCAGCAAGCGCGTTGCCGCTGAGGTCTTCGATTGGGCGGGGAGGCCGAGCCGGGCCACCAGTCAGATGCTGCGAGAGCACGGCCTCGATCTGAGCGCTGAGGTTGGCGTCGGGGCCAGCTTCGCGTCGCGAAAGTTCAGTCTTTACAAGATCGAGTCGGGCCTGAGCCACGCGACGTGCGTACGAGACAACGTCATCTTCGTGCTGCAGTTGCTGACGCAGCTCACGCAGTTCGGTCAGCGAGAGCCCTGCGGGGTCACGACTGGTCTGGGTTGTGGTATCGCTCACGTGCATCCTCCAGATACGGGCGGTAAAACCGCCACTTCGTCATTCGGTCCAACAGCGGTATCGAGACCGACATCATCACCGTTCACCCAGACTCGGCATGTGGTGAGCACATCGCTGAATCCTGGGCCATAGCGTTGCTCGGCTGCCGACAGAACGTCAGCCACCGTGGCCCCATCGAACGCGTCGGTTCCCGTCCCTGCGGCCTCTCGGGCCGAAGCAAACAGACGAATTTTTGCCATTGAGCTCAATCTACCCGGCACGTGCCGAGTCCTCGGGGGACCCCACCGCTGTGGTGGAGCAGCAGATCGTTAAACGACCCATCGACAGCACCATGCGTCTCGCCGGCATGTGTTGCACCTGACTTGAGGAATTTCTCGAAGAAATTTCTCACCGCGCGCCAACAGCGACGTCGAGTGCGTCGACTGGAAGAACTCCAGCGACGTACCCAACCGCTGCAACGGCGAGCGTCAAGCCAAGAGCAAGGCGTCGAACCGAGACTTCTTCAAGGCGACCGGTCGCGCCGTAGAAGCCAAGTTCGGGGCGCGGCATCCGACGCAGCGCGAGGCCGCCGACCATCACGAGGCCCACCGCGATTGACATGGCGGCGATCCTGGTATCACGTTCCATTGGCTGCAATCCGTGCGTCCATCGATCGCTCATGCCGCGCAAGGCAACCGCGATGTTGAGGGCAACGAGCGTGGCCATCGTCATGACCCATCGGATTGGCAACCCGGAGCGGGAGATGCCGTCGCCGAGGCCGGCGCCAATCGATGCCATCGACCACATCAGTCGAGTACCCGGTCGGAGATGTCCCCCAGAGCTGAACCAATGACCGATCGACACGAGACCAATGCCTCCGGCGAAGAGAGCGGCCCGCTCTGTCGAAGGCAAGTCGAAGGGTGTGGCGCCCGTGAAGAGCACGACCAAAAGCACGACGACACTGCACAACCGGCGCAATCCATCGAGTGCGACGACAGACCATGCGGCTTCGCACAGGTTGTCGGTCGAAAATCTCGTTCGGGCATCGAGTCGGCGTTGCGCACCGAGCACGCGGATACCGCGACGCGCCCATGCAATCTCCCCGGTGTCATCGTTTCCGATGCGGCGAGCATCCGGTTTTTCGTCAAAATTTGCGCCGAGACCCAGCGCTTCGGCGAGCAGCACAGGTAGTCGACGGTTGCGGTCGGTGGTTTGCCGATCTCGACGCCGTGTCGGTCGGGAGACCGCAAGCCCGGCACTCACGACAAGCGATGCTCCAAGTGCAACCAGCTCGAGCGCAAAGATCGCGATGTTGGCCATGCTGGTGTTGAACGAGGCAGCACGCCACCACAGCCAGGCCACCCAGGCGATATGCCCAGCCCCGGAGACGACCGTTCCGATAACACTCGCCGACGCAGATGCGGCGCGGCGCGGCCGATCGGCGAGCGCGCCGTGTGAAGCGCCGTCGTCTGCGATCTGCATGTTTGTGTCGATGGTCATGGGAGTCGGCGCAGCAACAATCGAGTGTCGCTGTCGCTGCCTAACGTTCCTCGGCAGGTCAACGGCCCATCTTGAACACGCTGCGGCCACCCGAGAAGTTGATATCGCGTGCCCGTCTGGTGCCGTGTACCGCGGGTATCGTCCCTCCACTGTGGGAACTGACAAACGAGAACGCCAGCGAACGAACAAAGCCATCAAAGAAGAAGAGGTCGCCAGGGCTGCAACGCGTGGGAAGACCACGCGCACAGCAATTATCGTCGGTGGAGCCATCGTTGCCGTCTTCGGCATCGTGCTGATCGCCAACGTATTCATCGGCGGCGACAACGACGCCACGACGACGGACACGGTGGCAGAGGCCGCCGACGGCACCGTCGTAGGCAATTCGTCCAATGTCAGCAACGACCCTGACGCTGAGCCGCAGCCTGTCGAAGCTGACGGCGAAGTGTTTGCGGCGACCGGCGAGTTCGTTCCCAGCGGATGCCCGTCGCCCGACGGTTCCGCCGAGCAACAACAGTCGTTCGACGCTCAGCCCCCAATGTGCCTCGACTCAGCCCTGTCGTACAGTGCATTCGTCACCACGAACAAGGGCGAAATCACGATCAAACTCGATCAGGAAAAAGCACCGGTCACCGTAAATAACTTTGTATTTCTTGCTCGCAACCAGTATTTCGACGACACGACGTGCCACCGGATCATCCCAGGCTTCGTTGTTCAGTGTGGCGATCCGACCGCCACTGGCGGAGGCGACCCGGGCTATAAGTTCGCTGACGAATTGCCTGCAGTTGGCGAATACCAGATCGGTTCGATCGCCATGGCAAACAGCGGCGCCGACACGAACGGCAGCCAGTTCTTCATCATCACCGGCGACCAGGGTGCAGCTCTGCCACCGCAATACACGCTGTTCGGCGAGGTCACCAGTGGCTTTGACGAGACCGTCGTCGAGATGGAAGCTGCCGGCACAGCGTCGGGCAACCCGTCCGAGCCGGTCGACATTCAGTCCGTGGTCATCTCCACTACCTGATCAACGAGGCCCGCTGAACGGACTTCGCGAATGAGCGTCAAGCTGTCAGGCGTGCTTCGAGATCGGTGAGCACTGCGTTGCCGATGCCGATCGAGGAGAGGTAGTTCCGCACAGTGCCATGGTCGGCAACGAGGTCACGCAGGATCTGACGCATGGCGTCGGGGTGCGCTCCAAACATCATCTGCGGCCGCGAAGTCATCTCAGCAGCAGATTCGGGGGCATGCTCAGCCAGCCACGTTCGCATGCGGTCCATGCCGGCGCGGGTCAGGCCATAGTCTTCAACGATCACCTCGTGGTCCACACCGAGGCCGCCGAGAATGAGCGCCGCGAGGATGCCGGTGCGATCCTTGCCTGCCGCGCAGTGGAACACGGCCGGGCCGCTGCCGGGGACAGCAAGCGTGGCGATGGCCTGCGCAAAACGATCAGCACCCTGGGCCAGCATGTCTCGATATGCCCAGATCAGGAAATCGATCCCGCCCTGCTCGGTTGCGGGAAAGTCGGGGACGCCGACCTCGGTCCAGGTGGCGTCGATGATCGACAGGTGATGAAATGCCACCGGGTACTTGGCCACTGGGAAGGAGCCACGCTCGACGAGCTCCTTCGAGGTGCGGAGGTCGACGACGGTGCGAATGCCGAGTGCGTCAACGACATTGATGTCGCTGTCGTTCAGTCGGGACAGACCGTCGGCGCGGAAGAGCCGCCCCCACTCGGTGGTCTGGCCGTTGCCGAGGACGTAGCCACCGAGATCACGGAAGTTGAAAACCGACTCGAGGGGCACGACGCGATCCGCGTGCTCCACGATGGCAAGCGCATCGACGTTTGGTTCGGTGATGCTGGAGAGAACGACCATGTTTCCGAACCGTAACGACCACTATTCGACCGAGACACCAACACTGGGTGAACGCTGGTCACAACGGCTAGGAGATTCGTCACGTCGCCATTGCTGCGGAATCGCGACTCCGATCTGGCCAATCGAAAGCGGATCGATGACGTGTACCGCTGATTGGTCGCGCCAATCGCGCCGGCCGAAGGCGTTGAGTTGGTCCGGTGGGGTATCCGCAGCTCTGTGACACTCCATCCGTACGGTGGACATCATGTTGATCGTCGTCATCGTGATGGGCCTCGTGCTCGCCGGCTGTGCAGCCGCGGCGGCTTACCTCTTCGCACTCCGCCAGGCCGAGCAGCGGGCTGCCACCGACCTCGCCAGCCAGCTCGGTTCGCAGGCAATGACAATCGAAGCCCTGCAGGCATCGGTCGATAGCGCAATCCAAGGCGCTGTTGCCGCCGTTCGCGAGCAGGCCACCGAAGAGCGCGACGCCGCCGTATCGGCCGCCCTCGTACAATCCGCCGTCTTGCAGCGAGAGCAATTGGGCGCCACGGCGTCGCAGGTGCAGCAGCATGCCAGCGCCGATCTCGCTGCCAAGAAAGACGTCATCGACACCCGCCTCGACCAGGTCCACGGCGAAATGCGGAACGAGCTGTCGAAGTTAAGCGACATGGTCAATGCGCTGGGCACGACCAACGCTGAGAAGTTCGGCCAGGTCGAAACCTCATTGAAAGCACACGCCGATGTCGCAGCAGCAGTCGCCGAGTCGGCACAGGCACTGCGCACTGCGATCGCCAACCCGCAGGCTCGCGGCCAGTGGGGCGAGCGGATGGCTGAGGACGTTTTGCGCATGGCTGGCTTCGTCGAGAACACGAACTACTTCAAGCAAACCCAGATCGATGGCGCCACCGGCCGGCCCGATTACACGTTCCCAATGCCCAAAGATCACGCGCTCTACATGGACGTCAAGTTCCCGATGGCTTCATACCTGCGCTATCTCGAAGCCGGTACTGACGCTGAACGGGAAACACACAGTAAGAACTTCCTGCGTGACGTCCGGATGCGCGTCAAGGAACTGGCCAAGCGTGACTACGGCAACACCGGCAACCAACAGGCTGTCGACTCCGTGCTTCTCTTCATCCCCAACGAGCAGCTCACCAGCTTCATTCACGAGCATGATCCAACCCTGCTCGATGACGCAATGAAGCAGCAGATTGTCATGTGCTCCCCGCTCACGCTCTTCGCATTCCTCGGTGTCATCCGCCAAGCGTTCGACAACTTCATGATCGAGAAGACCAGCGACCAGATCCTGCAGCTGATCGGTAAGTTCGGCACGCAGTGGACGAAGTACTCCGAACAGGTCGACAAGTTGAAGAAGCGCTTCGAAGCCGTCGACAAAGAATTCGAGACGCTTGCTGGCACCCGACGCCGCGCCCTCGAGCGGCCGCTGCTTGAGCTCGACGGCATCCGCCAGCAGCGAGGCCTGCCGATTGACGGCGAGTTGTTCGCCAGCGCGAGGGACGAAGACGACGAGACGCCTGTCGGCGACAGTGTCCGTCAACTCGGTGCCTGATCAGGGCCTGGCCCGTGCCCGCGCCTGATTGAATCGAGCGCAGTGAGCCAGCCAGCCTTCGACTTCAACGACACCGTTCCTGACGAATTCGCCGACCCCACGTTCACCGTTGGTCAGTTAGCCGAGGCAATCAACGACCAGCTGCGGCGAGGTTTCCGAGGCGGCATTTGGGTCCGCGGTGAAATCAGTGACCTCTCGAATCGCGGGGCGCACACCTACTTTTCGCTCATCGAAGAGGGCGACCACGGCAAGGCAGTGCTCAACGTTCAGCTGTTCGCCCCAGCCAAGCAACGACTCGCTCCGCTACTCCGCAAATTCCGCCTCGAACTGCGCAATGGCATGAACGTCCGCATCTACGGCGACCTCGACTTCTGGGCCCAGGGCGGGCGCCTCGGATTCAAAATGGCAAACCTCGATCCAAAATTCACCATTGGCGACATTGCCCAGTCCCGCGACGAAGTGATGCGCCAGCTCACTGCCGAAGGCCTGCTCGACACCAATCGTCGAGTTCGGGTGTCGCCGGTGCCCTTGCGTGTCGGTGTCGTCACCAGCGTCGGCACGGCTGCATGGCACGACTTTCGCGACGAACTCGAGCGCAGCAGAATCGGCTTTCAGCTGAGCGTCGCCGACGTCCGGGTCCAAGGTGACCTGGCCGAGAACATGGTCACGGCGGCTATTGCGCGGTTTGCGCTGCGACGCGACCTTGATGCGATCGTCGTGATTCGCGGCGGTGGCGCACGCAACGAACTGGCTGTCTTCGACTCCGAGAAGATCGCTCGGACGATCGCTGCCTGCCCGATTCCGGTGCTCACCGGATTGGGCCACGAAGTCGACCGAAGTGTCGCCGATGAGGTTGCTCACACTGCCCTGAAGACGCCCACTGCGTGCGCAGGCGCGCTGATCGAGCGAACCCAGCGCTACATCGGCGAGAGTGAGCAGGCATTTGCTTCGATTGTCCAACGCAGCCAGATTGCAATCAGCGATGCCGCAAATGATCTCTCAGAAGCAGCACATCGCATTGCACGGCGCACGCACGCCGCTGTCGAACGGTCCGACGAACGGTTGAAGATGAGAGTTGATCGCCTCGCGCGCAGCGGCCCGGCTGCAGTCGACAGGTCGACTGAACACCTCGACCGCGCATCGGCCCGCCTCCTCGAACGGCCTACTGATCTGCTCGCTCGTTCGACGCAACGGCTCGACGTCCTCGCTGCTCGCGTGGGCGCACTTGATCCCACCGTGCAGCTCGCTCGTGGATGGACGATCACCCGCAACGCAGCGGGCAATCTCGTTCGCTCGACCGCAGATCTCGACGTCAATGACGTTCTCATCTCCACACTCGCCGACGGCACCGTCACGAGTACCGTCACCGCGACGCAACTGAAAGACGACACTGATGCCTGATGCCACCGAACAACCCGGCTACGCCGCTGCGCTCGACGAACTCGACAAAATCCTGCGCGAGCTCGAAGGCTCCGACGTCGACGTCGACCACCTTGCCGACCGAGTCGCGCGAGCAAGCGAACTCATTACGTTGTGCCGAGAAAAGATCTCCAACGCACAGATCAAAATCGAACAGGTCACCGCCGACCTCGACAACTGACCAGCAACCCCGGTCACACTGCGCCTGGCACAGTGTGACCGCTACTCGGCAGGTCGTTCCCGTCGCCACTACCCTTGGCTTCCATGTCCAGTGCTCCTGCCTCATTGCTTGAAGTAGCAGCTGGCGTCACGAGCCGACTCGACGAATTCCTCGCAGCCGAGCGCGAGCGCTGGGCCGACCTCGAGCCTGCACTCGCTCAGCCGATCGATGAGATCCGCCGCTTGGTGCTCTCCGGTGGCAAACGACTCCGGCCTGCGTTCTGCCACTGGGGATTCGTTGGTGCGGGCGGTGGTACGCACGAGCAGATCGACATCGACGCCGGCGCCGCATTCGAACTCATGCATGCGTGTGCACTCTTCCACGACGACGTCATGGACGACGCCGACTCGCGCCGCGGGCAACGGACTGCGCATATGGTTGCAGCCGACGAGCACACCGAGCAGGGTTGGGCCGGCGAGTCCCGTCGATTCGGTGAAGGCGTGGCGATCCTCGTCGGCGACCTTTCCTTCGTTTACGCCGACCAACTCCTCGCGGCAGCATCACCTGAAGCCATGGGCATTTGGAACGAACTGCGGATCGAGCTGAACATCGGTCAGTATCTCGACATTTTGGGCGGTGTCAGCCGAACTCGGGATCTGGCCGCATCCGAACGGATCTGCCGGTACAAGTCGGGCAAGTACACGATTGAACGGCCGCTGCACCTCGGCGCTTTACTTGCCGCTCCCGAACGCTCCGACGAACTCCTCCCCCACCTCTCGGCATACGGCCTCCCGCTCGGCGACGCGTTCCAGATGCGCGACGACGTCATGGGTGCCTTTGGCGACGAAGCCATCACTGGCAAGCCAGTCGGCGGTGACCTCGTTGAGGGTAAGCCGACACCGCTGCTCGCCCGTGCCACTCGCTCGGCAAACGACGCGCAACGCAAGGTCCTCGAACTCGTTGGCGCCCCCGATATGAGCACCGAGACTGTTGCATCGATCCAGCAGGTGATTATCGATACGGGTGGCTTGGCCGAACTGGAACAGCAAATCAGCAACCTCACTGAGTCCGCTGTCACGTCGCTCAACGCAGCACCAATCACTGCCGTCGCCAAGACTGAACTCGTGGCGCTCGCCGAATTTGTAGCGCAGCGCACTGTTTGATCATGAACGAGTCAAAGAAGGATCTCACCATGGATGTGACACTGTGAACGTCGTCGTCATCGGCGCAGGTCTCGGCGGCCTCTCAGCTGCTGCGCACCTCAGCAAAGCCGGCCACGACGTCACCATCGTCGAGCGCGAGTCGTTGCCGGGCGGTCGTGCCGGCATGGTCATCCGAGATGGCTTCCGGCTCGACAACGGGCCAACCGTGCTCACAATGCCCGATCTGCTTGAAGAGGCATTTCAGGCTGCGGGCGCAAATATGGCTGACCACGTCACGATCAAGCCGGTCGACCCGATGTATCGGGCGTGCTACCCCGATGGGTCGACGCTGCTTGTCAGGCATGGCCGCGAGGCAATGACCGAAGAAATCGCACGTTTCGCCGGCGACAAAGAGGCCGCTGCATTCGGTGATTTCTCCGACTGGCTGAAGAAGCTCTACACCGCCGAGATGCGGTCGTACATCGACACGAACCTCGACTCACCCCTCGATCTGATCAAGCCGTGGCGTGACGGACTGAAGATCCTCAAGCTCGGCGGGTTCGGCAAGCTCGACAAAAAGGTGGCCTCGTTCTTCGACGACAAACGACTGCAGCAGATCTTTAGTTTCCAGTCGATGTATGCCGGCCTCGCTCCATACGAGGCGTTGGCCATCTATGCCGTCATCACCTACATGGATGCCGTCGAAGGCGTCTTCGTGCCCGAGGGCGGCATGCACATGATGGCAGTTGGCTTAGCCGAGGCGGTCGAAAAGGCCGGCGTGACCATTCGCTATGAGGCCCCCGTCAACCAGATCGTCCGGTTCGCCGACGGGTCGGTGCGAGGCGTGCAACTCGGCGAACCCGGTGCCGAGGGTGGCGAACTACTCGAGGCCGATGCAGTCGTCTGCAACCCTGACCTTCCGGTCGCATATCGCGAGTTGCTTGACGGGGTTGACGTTCCCAAGAAGGCCCAAAACGGCAAGTACAGCCCGTCGTGTCTGCTGTGGATTGCTGGCGTCAAGGGCGAACTTCCCGTTGACGCAGCGCACCACAACATCCACTTCGGTGATGACTGGAACGGGTCGTTCAAAGCGCTCATCGAAGACGGTGTTCGCATGCCCGACCCCTCGATCCTCGTCACCTTGCACTCGCTCGACGATCCATCGCTTGCCCCTCCTGGCCACAACAACCTGTACGTGCTTGAGCCGACGCCAAACCTGAGCGGCAAGATCGACTGGTCAAAAGAGCGTGACACGATCGTCGAATCACTGCAGACGAAGGTCGCCAGCCTGGGCTACCCGACCGATGTCGTGCTCGAAGAGGTCTACGACCCGCAAGATTGGGAGCGCATGGGTATGGAACAGGGCACGCCCTTCGCACTGGCCCACACGTTCTTCCAAACTGGGCCGTTCCGACCGAACAACGTCACCAAGAAGATACCCGGCCTCGTTTTCACTGGGAGCTCCACGCTGCCGGGTGTCGGCGTCCCCATGGTCCTCGTCTCCGGCAAGCTCGCCGCCGAGCGCGTCGACGAGTACGCCAAGCGCAAATAGTTGCCAATGGGGTCAGACCCCTTTCGTAACTTCTACGCTCTTGCTGTGATGCGCAATCCGTTCCAGCGAACACCACCAACTCCGACGACGCATCTGCTGCCGATCGGGCCTGTCACACTCGACGAGAGCTACGACCTGTGCCGTGACTTCAACAGGCGTCACGGCACCACCTACTTCTGGTCGACCAAGGTGCTGCCGAAGATCAAGCAGCACCACGTCCACGCGCTCTACGCGTTCGCCCGGTACGCCGATGACATTGTCGACGAAATCCCCTCGCAGGGTGGCCGCGATGTTCCAACCGAGGTACGCGCAGCAGCCCTCAAAGACTTCGGTGACCGGTTCTTCGCCGACCTCGAAGTCGGCCGGTCCGAAGATCCCGTGCTGAAAGCGGTCGTGCACACGGTCCGAGCCTTCGACATCGACACGACGGCATTCGAGCGTTTTCTCCGTTCGATGACGATGGACCTCACCGTCGAATCGTACGAAACGTGGGACGACCTGCTCGTCTACATGGACGGCTCAGCTGCGGTGATCGGTGAAATGATGCTCCCAATCCTCGAGCCCACCAACTACGCCACGGCGCTGCCGCATGCCCGCGACCTTGGCAACGCGTTCCAGCTCACGAACTTCCTGCGCGACATCGACGAAGACCTCGATCGCGGCCGTCAGTACGTGCCGCTCGAAGACAGCCGCCGGTTCGGCGTCGATCTCAGCGACCGCACGATGTCACCCGAGTTCATCGAGCTGATGAAGTTTGAGATCGACCGCTGCCGCGAGCTGTACCGATCGTCCGACGTCGGCATCGCCATGCTGCCGGACCAATCCGCCAAATGCGTGCAGGCCGCGAACACTCTGTACTCACGCATTCTGGGCAAGATCGAAGCAAACGAGTACGACGTCTTCACGTCACGAGCGAGTATCACGACCATCGAGAAGGCGGCCATGGTCGCCAAGATGCTGCGGTGATGTGTATGAGCCCTGTCGTTTGTGTGAGCTATTCCAGCGTCGATTACCACGATCGCTCACACAGAACTTGGGCACGCTTTTTGTCTGAACGATTCCTGGGTCATTTGCCGCAATCGCTCACACACAGCCAGCGCCGATTGGGGTGCCAAAAGATGGGGTACCGCCGATGAGGCCGGTTGATCGGGTTGGAGCGATTGCAGGGTTCGCCACAGTGGCTGGAATGATTGCCACGCCGTTACTGCCGCAGCGTGGCCTCGCTCGCAAGATTCTCTCGTCGATCGTCGTGACCGGCATGTTCGTGAACACCACGGCGAACGCGGCCCGGACGTGGGGTGGCCGGCGGGCCGGTGCGGCAGGTGCGATTACTGCCGTCACTACCACAGCCGTCGAGCGAATTGGCACGCAGACCGGCCTGCCGTTTGGGCAGTACGGCTACACCAACGCACTCCAACCACAGGTCGCACATGTCCCGGCCATCGTGCCGTTGGCGTGGTTCGCGATGTCCTTGCCGTCGCGCGAGGCCGCACACGCCGCGCTTGGTGAACACTCAACGCCCGGCCGACGGATCGCCCTCGGCAGCGCAGCGATGACCGCGTGGGACCTCTTCCTCGACCCACAGATGGTCGGCGAGGGCTACTGGAGCTGGGTTCGCGGCGGCCGCTATCGGAGTATTCCACTCAGCAACTTCGTCGGCTGGTTCATCACCGGCCTCGGCGTGATGGCCCTGCTCGAGACACTCTTGCCGCCGAAGGAACATGACGCGGACGGCCCGCTCGTCGGCACCTACGCATACATGTCGGTGATGGAGACGCTCGGCTTCGCCAAGTACTTCCGCGACCCGCTCGTGGCGTTGGTCGGCGGGCTCGGCATGATTCCGATCGCCGGAGTAGCAGTGACGCGAAAGCTACAAAGATGAAGCAGGTAGTGATCGTCGGAGGTGGCGTCGGTGGGCTGACTGCAGCGATTCGCTTGCGCGCTGCTGGCCACTCAGTGACGATCTTCGAGCGGAACGATGTCGCCGGCGGCAAGCTGGCAACGTTCGAACGCGATGGCTTCACGTTCGATATCGGTCCGTCACTGCTCACCCTTCCCCGTGTCTTCGACGAGGTACTCGCGCTTGCCGGGACAAGCCTCGAGGCAGAACTCGATCTTGTTCGACTCGACCCGCAGTTTCGCTACCACTGGCGCAACGGCGGCCGCCTCACGGTCCATGATGACGCTGCTGCGACCGCCGCAGCGTTCGACGCCTTCTCGCCGGGGTCGGGCGACGCCTGGCGTGGCTTCAACGAGCACGGTCGAAAAATCTGGGACGTGTCCGAGCGGACCTTCTTCGCCGGCCCGATGGACAACCCCGTCTCACTCCTGAAGCGGATGCAGTCACCGAAGGACCTTGCAACAATCGATGCGCTACGAACGCTGAACGATGCCTCACGTTCGACTTTCGAGTCACCCGAGCTGCAGCAGTGGGCAAACCGTTATGCGACCTACTCCGGCTCGTCACCGAGGCGGGCGCCAGCGACGCTCGCGTGCATCCCGCACATCGAAGCCGAGTACGGCTGCTGGTATCCGATGGGTGGCCTTGGAGCGCTGCGCGATGCGCTTGTCCGAGTAGCCATCGATCAGGGCGTCGCCATCGAGACCGGGAACGACGTCACCCGGATAACAACACACGATCAGGCGGTCACCGGTGTACGGCTCGCCGACGGCACGACAACTGTTGCCGACATCGTGATTGCCAATGTCGATGCTGAGCATCTCTACAGCGACCTCATCGATGACGAACGGGCACTCAAGCAAGTGCGTAAGGCTGACCGTTCGACGAGCGGATTTGCGCTCTGCATCGGCGCATCGGGGACGACTGACGACATTGGTCATCACAACGTCTGGTTCTCCGACGACTACGCCCAGGAGTTCCGCGAGCTGGACGCCGGTCGACTGGCAACCGACCCGACGATCTACGGCTGCGTCTCGTCGGTCACCGACCCGAGCCAGGCTCCGTCCAACAGCGAGAACTGGTTTCTGCTCGTGAACACGCCGCCGGGAGCCGACGTCGACGCACCGGCGTATCGCGACCTCGTGCTCGAACGGCTCGCCGCACACGGTGTCGACCTGCGTGACCGGATGCAGTTCTGTGCCCGGCTGACACCGGCCGACATCGAGGCGTTCTATCGATCACCTGGTGGAGCGATCTACGGCACTGCGTCCAATGGTAAGCAGGCAGCGTTTGCTCGCCCGGCGAACCGCGGTACGAGGAACGGCCTGTACCTCGTCGGGGGGTCGAGCCATCCGGGCGGTGGCCTGCCACTCGTGGCGACCAGTGCGAAGATCGTCTGCGAGATGATTGCTCAGGACAACGAGTGAGAAGCCGTCTCCGGCTTGGACTGCTCGGCATTCGACTGGCTGCTGCCGGTGTGGCACTTGCACGGCTCGCCAAGGTCGCAAGAGCTGCGCAGCCGGTCGTCGTTACAACCGCTTCGACGCCACCGATCAGCATCGTCATCCCGGCTCGCGACGAGGTCGGGCGCCTCGGCCCGCTACTCGAAACGATCGTTGGAGCGCGCGGTGTCGGTGAAGTGATCGTTGTCGATGACCAGTCGACCGACGGCACCGCCGAGCTCGCCGAGCGCCTCGGAGCGCTGGTGCTGCAGGGCAGCGAGCTCCCGACGGGATGGGCCGGCAAGGCTTGGGCCTTGCAGCAGGGTATTGAGGCAGCAACCGGCGAGTGGGTGGTCACCCTCGACGCCGATACCCGCCCGGATCCTGAGCTGCCGACGGCACTCGTTCGTCGGGCGATGGACGACGGGCTCGACCTGCTGACCGTTGGCGGCCGTTTCGACTGCCCCACGGCCGGAAGCCGCTGGCTGCATCCGGCGATGTTGACCACCCTCGTCTACCGATTCGGCCCACCCGGTGTTGCAACCCAGCCCGACCGGGCAATGGCGAACGGCCAGTGCATGACGTTCCCTCGACGGGCGTTCCTCGATGCAGGTGGGATGTCTGAGGTCGGCGGCGAAGTGGTCGAAGACATCGCACTCGCCCGACGCCGTGCTGGTGCCGGCGCCTCGGTCGGTTTTCTCGATGCAAGCGATCTGCTCACGGTGCGCATGTTCGAGTCGTTCGACGACACGTGGACTGGCTGGGGTCGATCGCTCGCACTGCCTGGCGTCGAGCCGCTCGGCCGCCAACTTCTTGACCTCGCCATCGTCCTCCTCACCCAAGCCCTGCCACTCCCCCGGCTGCTGCTTCGGCGGGGCGACATCCTCGACGCCTTCCTGCTCCTCAACAGACTCGGCACGCTTGCCGGAACGCGAGCTGCCTACACGGTGACCGATGCGCCGTATTGGGCGAGCCCATTTGCTGACCTTCCGGCCACGTTCGCCATCGCCAAAGGTATTACCCGGCGCGGCCCGCAGACCTGGCGCGGCCGCACCTACGGCTGAGAGGCGCGCTTGCGATCGGCGAGCACGGCCATGCCAAACCGGATGCCGATGATCGTCATCAGTACACCCATCGCTGCGGTTCGGTTCGGCCCCCCAAATACGAGATGGATGAACGGGAGCGCCAGTATCCCCGCCCGCGATCCCCACGCAAATGAGCGAGTGATGGCAAAGACCACAAGCACCACGCCAACGCCGATTGTCACCGACAGCGGCGCAAACACAGCGGCGCCGCCGACGAACGCCAGAATGCTACGGCCGCCAACGAATCGAGCGAAGACCGGGAATGCATGGCCGATCATCGCTGCACCGGTGGCGACGTAGGCAACTCCCCACACACCAGGGTCGGCGATCAACACAGCCACGGTTACTGCCGCAGCGCCTT
>JBLIMF010000043.1:0-17190 GCA_047638615.1 Gammaproteobacteria bacterium | reverse complement strand
TCTTGGAGTAAATCGGCCGTCATGGGGCAGAATGAACGGGATGGAATTCTGGAAGCCGCACAAGCTCGCCTCGCCGCATACCGGCCAGATTTTTCTCAAGATGAACGACAGGGTCCGCACGACCGCCGAAGTCCACGGCGTTCCGGTGGGGACCGAAGGCAAGGTCATCCTTGCCAATGGGTTCAGTTGGCAGCGCTATCGCGTGCTGTTCGAGAACGGTGCCGAAGTGGGCGATCTTGATCACCGCAACCTCGAGCCGATTGGCCGCACGGCAAAGCGCCTCGCCAAGCTCGCTGCCAAAAACACCTGATCTATCGCCTGGCCACTGTTGGCGACGCCGACGGGATGCGTCGGGTCGAACCATTGATCCCCACCGGTACACTCAGGACACTGTGAAGAGTTCTGTAGAAGCCCTCGAGGGCAATCAAGTCAAGCTGTACGTCGAAGTCGAAGAAGCTGAGTTCGACAGCCAGATTGACAAGGCATTCAAGCTGATCGCCAAAGAGGTGCGCCTCCCTGGTTTCCGGCCCGGCAAGGCTCCGCGCAAGGTACTCGAAGCTCAAGTGGGTATCGGCCCAGCTCGTGAGCAGGCGCTTCGTGACGGAGTTCCCGAGTACCTCGCCCAGGCTGTGCGTGAGAACGATGTCGACCTCATTGCGACGCCTGAAGTCGAGATCACCGACGGGCAAGAGTCCGGTCCAGTCGAGTTCGAAGCCACATGCACGATCCGTCCTATCGTCGAAGTACCCGGCTACGACTCGCTGACAATCGAACTCCCGGTGCTCGACGTCACCGAAGCTGACCTCGAAGAGGCCCGCCTGGTTGAGCTTCGCAAGAGCGGCTCGCTCGTCGACGCCGAGCGTCCGGCTGAAACCGGCGACTTCGTGACTCTCGATCTTGCGGCAACTCGAGACGGCGAAGAGGTCGTCGGCCTGAACACCGAAGACTGGAACTACGAAGTTGGCCAGGGTTGGGTCACTGACGACTTCGATGATCAGCTCACCGGCGCCTCAGCTGGCGACGAACTGTCTTTCACGTCATCGCCGAAGGGCACCGAGGACGAAGCCGACTTCAGCGTCAAGATCGCCGCCGTCCAGAAGATGGACTTGCCCGAACTGACCGACGAATGGGTCTCTGATAACACGGGCGAGTTCGACACGATTGACGAGTGGACTCAGTCGCTCAAGGAGTCAATGCAAGAGGTCAAGCTCAATCAGATGCGTCAGGGCCTGGTGGGCAAGATCACCAGTGCCCTCACCGGGCTGGCTGACATCGAGGCGCCTGAGTCGATGGTCGACTCCGACCTCAACCAGCGTGTCCAGAACACGATGCAGCAGTTTCAGGCACAGGGCATCGACTTCGCCCAGTGGATGCAGGCCACAGGCCAAGAGCCAGAGCAGTTCATCGAGTCGATGCGCGGCCAATCCGAAGATGCCGTCAAATCCGATCTCGCACTGCGTGCGGTTGCGGTCGCTCAAGGGCTCGTTGTCGAAGATCACGAGCTCGAAGGCGAATACGCCCGGATGGCGATGCAGCACGGCCAGAAGGCAAAAGAAATCCGTCGGGCCTACGAGCAAAATGATGCCGTTCCTGAGCTGCTTGCACAGATCAAGAAGAGCAAGGCGCTTGATTGGCTCGTCCATAACGTCGATTTTGTTGACGAAGACGGCACTGCAATGGACCAAGACCTCGTGTTGGGCCATACTCACGACGAAGACGGCGATCACGTCCACGATCACTCCGGTGATGAAACCGAGACGGCCGATCACAACGACGACACGGACGCAACGTCCGAGGAAGCAGACGAGTCATGAACTTCGATCCCCGTGCCGCCTACGGCGCCCAGAGCTACCTAGTCCCGAACGTCATTGAGCAGACCAGCCGTGGCGAGCGAGCATCCGACCTGTACAGCCGGATGCTCAAAGACAACATCATCTTCCTGCAGACGCCGGTCGACGATCAGATCGCCAGTCTTATCTCGGCACAGCTGATCCATCTTGAGTCGGAGAACCCCGACAAAGACATCAGTATCTACATCAACAGCCCTGGCGGCGACATCACTGCGCTGTTTGCGATTTACGACACGATGCAGTTCATTAAAAACGACATCGCCACGATTTGCCTCGGCCAGGCTGCATCCGCAGCCGCTGTGCTGCTTGCTGCGGGCACCAAGGGCAAGCGTCTTGCTCTGCCCCACTCACGAGTGTTGCTGCACCAGCCTTCTGGCCAGGTTGGATACGGCCAGGTCACCGATCTTGAGCTCGCTGCGAAAGAAATTCAGCGCATGCGTGAGATCCTCGATGGCATTCTTGCTCACCACACCGGTCAGCCAATTGAACGAATTCACGCCGATACCGATCGCGATTTCGTGATGGAAGCGAATGAAGCGCTGGAATATGGCATCATTGACACGGTGATATCGTCCCGGGAGAGTGTCGACCGAGAAGGCCCGATTCGCTGACAGCTCTGTAAGTGGGGTCCGCGACTGCGGCGCGTCGGTGGGGCACAATGTCTCGCCCCGGGGTTCGGTCGGGGTCAGTGCAAACGACAAGTCCTTAAGGGGTAGCAACAGTGGCGAAATTCGGTGAAACCGGCGAACTGTTGAAATGCTCGTTCTGCGGCAAGTCGCAGAAGCAGGTCAAGAAGCTGATCGCTGGTCCAGGTGTCTATATCTGCGACGAGTGCATCGATCTCTGTAACGAAATTATCGAAGAAGAGCTCACCGAAACCGCTGAGCTCAGTTTCGACGATCTGCCAAACCCGCGTGAAGTTCGTGCGTTTCTCGACGAATACGTCGTTGGCCAGGTCGATGCCAAGAAGATCCTTGCCGTGTCGGTGTACAACCACTATCGACGGATCCAATACCAGAGCCAGGCCACCACAGTTGGTCGTCGTGACGAGGTCGAACTGGCCAAGTCGAACATCCTGCTCCTGGGTCCAACGGGTTGCGGTAAGACCCACCTTGCTCAGACGCTTGCCCGTCAGCTGAACGTCCCGTTTGCGGTTGCCGACGCCACAGCGTTGACCGAAGCGGGCTACGTCGGCGAAGACGTTGAGAACATTTTGCTCAAGCTGATTCAGGCTGCCGATTTCGACGTCAAGCGTGCCGAGACCGGGATTGTTTACATTGACGAGATCGACAAGGTTGCTCGGAAGAGCGAGAATCCGTCGATTACGCGAGACGTGTCTGGTGAGGGTGTCCAGCAGGCGCTACTCAAGATCCTTGAAGGCACGCAGGCATCAGTTCCCCCACAGGGTGGCCGTAAGCATCCGCACCAGGAATTCATTCAGATTGACACCACCAACGTGCTGTTCATCCTCGGTGGGGCATTCGCCGGGCTAGAAAAGATTATCGAGCAGCGCATTGGTCACAAGGGCATCGGCTTCAATGCGACAGTCCAGTCGTCTGAAGACAAGGATCCTGGCGAACTGTTCGCACAAGTTCTGCCTGAAGACCTCGTGAAGTTTGGGATGATTCCCGAATTCATCGGTCGGCTCCCGATGGTCGGCGCGGTCCGGAGCCTCGATAAAGAAGCGCTGGTGTCGATTCTCACCGAGCCAAAGAACAGCCTGGTCAAGCAGTATTCCAAGGTGTTTAGCTTCGAAGACGTCGAACTTGAGTTCACCGAAGACGGTCTCGACGCGATCGCCGACCAAGCCCTACTCCGTGCAACTGGAGCACGCGGACTTCGAGCGATTATGGAAGAAGTCCTGCTCGACACGATGTACGAGTTGCCAGGTCGCGACGATGTCAGCAAAGTCGTCATTGATCGTGCGGTCGTCATCGACAAGGTCAACCCGACGCTCGTGCCGAAGAAGGCGCCACGTCAGCGTAAAGCCGCCAGTTGACGTTCGCCGGTCTGCAGCGCTGCAAAGCATGGCCTCGTCGTGCGTCGCTCTGTCCGAACACGCCTAGATTGATTGTTGTGAGGCCTGAACGATGACTTTCGATTTCACGTACGAGGTTGCGCTTGCATATCTCGACGACCATGCCTCGTACGAAAAGACTGGACGAATTGACTCGCCGTCCACCGATGTCATCGAGGCGTTTTGCTCTGTCATGGGCGACCCGCAGCACTGTGCGCCGGTCATTCACGTCACCGGCACGAATGGCAAGGGCTCAACCGTTCAAATGATTTCGCGGATGCTCGCCGCTGCTGGCCTCAGTGTGGGCACGTATACGAGCCCGCATCTCGAGCGAGTCAACGAACGGATGCGTCGCAACGGCGAGCCGATCAGTGACGACGAGTTCGCCGAGCAGATCGCAGCGATTGCCGACCTTGAACCGGTCGTCGGAATGCGTCCGAGCTACTTCGAAATCATGACCGCAGCCGCATTCCGTTGGTTTGCCGATCTCGCAGTTGACGTGATGGTGATTGAGGTCGGGATCCTCGGCCGATGGGACGCGACCAACGTCGTCAACCCAGTCGTCGCGGTTGTTACGAACATCGGTATGGACCACATGGAGTTTGCTGGGCCCACGCTTGCGCACATTGCTACCGAGAAGGCTGGCATCATTAAGCCTGGCTGTGCCGCAGTGATCGGTGAGACCCGGCCGGACCTCGTCGAGATCTTCGAAAACGCAGGCGCTGCTACGACCATCGTGCGCGGTGAAGACTTCGACGTCGACAGTAATGCTCTGGCGGTCGGCGGCCGGGTGCTTGACCTGCGCACTCCAACGACGCTCTACCCCGATGTGTTTGTCCCGCTGCATGGCGCGTATCAGGGTGTCAATGCAGTTGTTGCTCTTACAGCTGTCGAGGTGTTCTTCGCCAATCCGCCTGCGGGCGACATCGTCGTCGAAGGAATGTCCGAAGTGTCGATGCCGGGAAGGTTCGAAGTGCTCGGCCGCCAGCCGCTTACGATTATCGACGGTGCACACAACCCGGTCGGTGCCGACACCTGTGCCCAGGTTTTCTTCGATGACTTCCATCCGGAAGGGCGCCGCCTGCTGGTGTTTGGGACCCTGCGCGATCCAGGCGAAATGCTCGCCGCGCTCCGCGCTGACGAGTTCGATGCCGTGTTCGCCTGCACCGCTCCATCGCCGCGTGGCGTGCCGGTTGCGCAGGTCGTTGCTGCCGCCAAAGAGCTCGGATGCGAAAATGTTTCCGCTTACGACACCGTGGCCGAAGCATGCCGCCGTGCGCTCGAATACGCCGACGGCGACGATGCGGTGCTCGTCTGCGGCAGTCTCTATACGGTCGGCGAGGCTCGGCCTGTCGTTCAGCGCCATTCCAACTGACTCACCCAGGTCAGGTCGGCCGGTGAGCGCGGCCACGCCCTTGGCGCGCGATGCAAGCAGCAGCGATAGCTTGACCGGCCATGTCTGATCGCACACTCGTTCTCCTGAAGCCCGACACCGTAGAGCGCAAGCTTATGGGTCAGGTCATCTCCCGCTTCGAGGCCAAGAACCTCGACATCGTCGCAATGGAGCTTCGTCGCCTCGACGCTGACACGCTTGCCCGGCACTACGAAGAGCATGTGGGCAAGGGCTTCTACGGCGAGCTCGTCGAGTTCATGAGCCGTGGCCCGGTCGTGGCCATGGTCATCGAAGGCCCTGAGGACACGTGGGAGGTCGTCCGCACCATGGTCGGAGCCACCAACCCACGCAGTGCTGCACCCGGCACCATTCGCGGCGACCTGGGCATCCTTTTCACCGAAAACCTCGTGCACGGCAGCGACTCGCTTGAGTCGGCTTCGCGCGAGATCAGTATTTTCTTCCCGAATCTGTAATATCGATCGGCCTGATACTCTTCGGGGTGAGGAATTCGGTGTGCCCCTTCTTGCAGGCGGGAGCGCCGATTCTTGAATGAACCCGAACTTATTCGGGACAACTTCGTGAAGGGAAGATCAGATCATGGCCCGCAACAATCCGCTGAGCTTGGGGCGTGATCTCGCCATCGACCTCGGTACCGCGAACACACTTATTTATGTTCGTGGTCAGGGTGTCGTGCTCGATGAGCCGTCCGTCGTTGCCATCAACGCCAATGACGGTCGACCCGTCGCGGTAGGGCTCGAAGCCAAGCGCATGATGGGCCGCACGCCCAACCACATCAAGGCCATCCGGCCGCTCAAAGATGGCGTCATTGCCGACTTCGAGGTGTGCGAGAAGATGTTGCGTTATTTCATTCAGAAGGTGCACGCTTCGAAGTGGAGCAAGCCGCGCATGGTGATCTGCGTGCCGTCTGGCATCACCGGTGTCGAGCAGCGGGCAGTGCAGGACGCGGCCGAATATGCCGGCGCTCGCAAGCCGGTGCACATCATCGAAGAGCCGATGGCGGCAGCGATCGGTGCTGACCTCCCGGTGCACGAGCCGTCCGGCAACATGATTGTCGACATCGGCGGTGGCACGACCGAGGTCGCCGTCATTTCGCTCGGTGGCATCGTCACGGCACAGTCGGTGCGTGTGGCCGGCGATGAACTCGACGAAGCGGTGATGCAGTACATCAAAAAAGAGTTCTCGCTGGCAATCGGCGAACGGACCGCCGAAGAAATCAAAATCCAGATGGGTTCCGCATGGCCCATGGAACAAGAGCTCACCGCCGACATCCGCGGTCGCGACCTCATTTCGGGTCTGCCCCGCACGATGCAAGTGACCACGGAACATATCCGCGAGGCCCTTGCCGAACCGATTAGTGCCATTATCGACGCGGTGAAGACCACCCTCGATAAGACACCACCTGAACTGGCTGCTGACATCATGCAAGACGGCATCATGCTCACGGGCGGCGGTGCCCTCCTCGGCGGGCTGGACGAGCGCTTGACTCACGAAACCGGCATGCCGATCCGTGTTGCTGACGAGCCGCTCTACAGCGTGGTTATCGGTTCCGGGCGCGCCCTCGAGAACATCGATGCAATGCGAGGGCTGATGTCGCTCGGCGGAGAACGCTGACCATCTTTGGACTGGAGCGGTCCCTGATTCCAGGAACCTTCTGATATGGCGATCTACACCGTCGGCCGCCGCCGAGTCATCTTCGTCCTGCTCCTCACATGTGCGCTGCTGCTCACGCTTGATATGCGTGGTAACCCTGTGCTCGATCGCGTCCGTGACGGGTTCTCGCGAGTCATGAGCCCTGTCGAGTCGGCCACGGACGTGATCACGACGCCACTTGGGCGTGCTTGGAACGGCATCACGAAATACGACGATCTCG
Source organism: Gammaproteobacteria bacterium (assembly GCA_047638615.1). Classification (GTDB taxonomy): domain Bacteria; phylum Actinomycetota; class Acidimicrobiia; order Acidimicrobiales; family Ilumatobacteraceae; genus Ilumatobacter_A. The sequence continues at coordinate 10,039 of JBLIMF010000043.1, read as the reverse complement.
AGGCCGAGAACCTGGCGCTCCAAGACCAGGTCGACCGGCTGATTGGTACGCAGGCCACGGCACGCCTCAGTGTCGAGGAGTATCAAGAACTGTTGGCGTTGCTGAGCTTGAACTCGCTCGCCGGCATTCCGACCGAAGTGGCCAAGGTCGTGGGTGCGTCGTCGAACAATCTCGATCAGATCATCGAGATCAACAAGGGCCGAAGCTCTGGATTCAAGGTTGGCATGCCGGTCGTCAACCAGGCGGGTCTGATCGGCAAGATCACCAGCGTTACTGACAACACGGCCAAGGTGTTGCTGATCACGGACTCGCGCTACGCCGTCCCCGTTCGTGTGCTTGCGGCCCCACAGGGAGACAGCGTCCCGACCAATACCAACCCTTCTGGCCAGACGAACCAGGAGTTGGAAGATCTCGTCGCAACGACAGCAGGCCCGTCGACGACGCTCGTCACCGACGTACTTGATACGGGCACGATCTTGCCGCAGAACGATCCGGACCCGGTCATCGTTGCAGACAATGGCAGCACCGTGACCGATCCTGCAGCGCCCGGCGGCGAATCCCTCGAACCGGGTGTTGAAGGTCCACTGGCGGGTCTCGATGATCTGACTGATGTGGCATCGGCGACGACCACGACGACCACCGTTCCGAAACTCGCAGCCAAGGAATTCGGCGCACTCGAAGGTCGCGGTCGCGGGCTCATCCCACAGATCCGTTTCCTCCAGGACAACCCGAGCCTCGCGGTTCTTCAAGAGGGCGATCTCGTCGTGACGGCTGGTGGCTTCGACAGCCTCGCCCCGCCGGACATCCCCGTCGGTGTCGTGATTAACCGCGCCGACCGGTCAGGTCCTGGCGGTCCGCTTCTCGATGTTCTTCCGTATGCCGATGTCACGAAGCTGAACTTCATTCGAGTCGTCAAGTACACCCCGCTCTCCGAAGTCGAGCAGTGAGGGACGCCCTCCCGGAAGAGGGCGGTAGCTGATGCTCGCTGCGATCTGGCAAGGCCCGTTTATCCGACTCATTCCGGTCGGCATGGTGCTCCTCGCACTGCAACGATCGCTGTTCGTTCAAATCACCGTCGCCGGGGTGATCATTCAGGTTGTGCTCGCGCTGGCCGCTGCAGCTGGCGCCGCTGCCGGTTCGGAGCGGGGCGCCATCGCCGGGTTCACGTTGGGCGTGATGTACGACTTGCTCGAAGGCCTCCCAATCGGCTCAACAGCCATCGCGATGACGCTTGCGGGTGCCGTTGCTGGGCTACTTGCGGTGATCGTTGCCGATCCGCAGTGGTGGTTGGCGATGCTGTTCACGACCCTCGGAGCTGCGGTCGGCGAAGTGGCGCTGCCGGTTGTCCGCCTCTTCACGGGCACGGCTGATCCGTTCGAGCCGCGTTTGACGATCATTGTCCCCGTGGTTGCGATCGCTGCGGGGCTCTTGAGCCCGATTTTCGTTCCGCTGGCGCGCTGGTGCCTTCGGATCAAGCGTGCCGAGTGGATTGCGCCGCCACGGGAGTCGGCGCTCTGAAACCTTCGGTGAACACGCATGGCTGCGGCCCATGTGGCCGAGACGGGGAACTACATTGCGGTTGTGTGAAGAACGACCGCACGGTGTGGGCGTTGATCGACTCGGACGAAGGGGCACACTGAACTTATGGCTGCTGACATGCGAGCAACCAGGCTCGGCGTTCTTGCCGTTGTGGGAACCATGCTTTTCTCACTCGTTGGCGCTCGTCTCTGGTTTTTGCAGACGGTCGAAGCGGAATCCCTGCAGCAGGAAGTCGACATCACCAAGGTACGTACGAAGCCGTTGATTCCAGAACGCGGGCGCATCTTTGATGCCGACGGGCGCATCCTTGCCGACAACCAGCGTTCGCTTTCGGTTGCGGTCGACTGGGAGTTGCTGCGTCGCGACAGCCAGCGTGAGGAAATTTTCCGACGCCTGTCGGGCTGGGTCGATGTGCCAGTCGAAGACATGGAAGACCGCTTTCAACGTGGCATTTACGACACGCTGCTGCCGATGCCTGTTGCTGAAGATGTCGACGAGCGCACGGCGATTGCGATTCAAGAGCGCGTCGAAGACCTGCCGGGTGTCACGATCATCGAAGATTCCGAGCGGATATATCCGTTCGCTCCGTTGGCGAGCCATGTCGTCGGATACATGGGTGCGATCACGGCCGAGACGAAAGATCAGTACACGAGTAACGGCTACTCGCTGAATGAGCGTGTCGGGCAGTTCGGCGTCGAACTGAGTATGGAGGAAGAGCTCCACGGCGAGTGGGGCTACATCAAGTTCGAAGTCGACAACCGAAACCGCATCGTGAGCGTGGTTGAAGAGGTGCCGCCTATCAACGGGCGAGACGTGCAGCTGACGATTGACCTCGATCAGCAGCAGTACGCCGAACAGGTGCTCGAAACGCAGCTGCTGCTTCGTCAGCAAGCTGTTGCCAGGAATCCGCTTGACAGGGATACAAACTTTACGACTCGTGCGTTTTACGAGCTCGACCCTGAAACCAATGAGAAGGTCTACTACCCAGAAGAGGTGCCCTTTAAGGCGCCGGCCGGAGCCGTGGTGGTGCAGAACCACGAGACCGGGCACGTCATTGCAATGGCGTCGTATCCGACGTTCGACAACCGATGGTTTGAATCCGACCTCGGTGGCGGCAAGTTCGGAGAGATTTTCGACGCGACCGACTTGGAAGCTGTCGAATATGATCCGGTGACGGGTGTGGCGATTCCTGACACGGTCAAGACGGATCCTGACCGTTCCACCCTGGTCAACCGGGCAATTCAAGGACGCTACAACCTCGGCTCTACGTTCAAGCCGTTTACTGCGTACGCCGCGCTGAGTACCGGGCTGCTCAACACGACCGAGACTTACGAGGACACCGGTACGTACAGAATGGAGTCGGTCGACCGAGACAAATGTGAGTCAGGTCTTGTTCGCTGCGTGTATAAGAACGCCACCTGCCCATTCGGTGGGCCGTGCGTGTATGGCGTCGTCGATGTTCACACCGCGCTCGCAGTGTCAAGCGATGCCTTCTTCTACCGGATCGGTGAGTTGATTATGGAAGAGAACGAGCAGAAAGATTTGCTGCAGCAGCAAGTCAAACTGTTTGGCTTCGGGGCTGACACCGGTATCGATCTTCCCTTTGAGTTCGACGGCACCGTTCCGGATCGGGAACTCAAGGAGCGGTACGCCGCCAACGGAGTGATCAGCAAGGACGAGGGCACGGGTTACTTCACCGGCGACAATGTCCAACTCGCCATTGGTCAGGGTCTGTTGTCGGCGTCGCCCCTGCAGCTCGCTGTTGGCTACGGCACTATTGCGAATTCCGGGTTCGTGATGAAGCCTGAGATCATCAAGGCCGTGTTCGAAGCCGGTGTTCCCGACTCCGATCAGCAGGGGTATGCCGACATCTCGAAGGCTCGCTTTGCTGAAGAGCCGAACGTGGACGGCGAAGTCGTTCGGCAGATCCCGATGCCTGCCCTCATCCGCGATGAAATCAATTCAGGCTTACGTCGAGTCATCACCGGGCCGGGTCATTTCAGCGATTACTTGCACAGCACCACCGGTGAGAAGCTGTTCTTTGACTACCCGTCGTCAGCTATTCAGATCGCTGGCAAAACCGGCACAGCGCAGGGCCGCAACAACTTCCCGTGGAACGACTCGTCAGCTTTTGCTGGGTACAGCATCGACCCCGAGCAGCCGTACACCGTCGCTGCATACCTCGAGAAGAGCGGTTATGGAGCGACCGCAGCCGGCCCGGTCGTCAAGTGCATGTTCCTCCAGCTCTCAGGAATAGCACCAACTGATTCCGTGACGATTTCAGAGCCACTGGACACCAATTCGATCTTCCCAGCAGCCCCGAAGAAGCTCAATGACACCAGCTGTTTTTCCCGCCGTGGCTGACCAGGCAGACTGGTTCCGCTGATGGCTGCCTCCTTCCTCTCCCGCAAGCCCGACTCGGGGCTTGGCAACATCGGAGCGAGCCCAGCGGACCCCAGTCGCAACATTGACTGGGTCTTGATGACGGTGCAGATCGTGCTGACGATTATGGGTGGGTTCATCGTGTTTTCGGCGTCGAGGACGCGCCTCGTTAACGACCCGTATGCGTTCGCCACGCGACAGGTGATTTTCGCGTTCGTCGCCGTGGTCGTGATGTTCGTCGTGATGGCGTTCGATTACGAACTGTGGAAGGAACGCGCCAGATTTTTGTACGGCCTCACCTTGGTCGTGTTGGTCTTGCTCATCTTGCTTGGCATCGCCAGCGGTGAAGATCGCATCTCGTTCGATCTCGGCCCGTTTAACGTGCAGCCGGCCGAGCTTGCCAAGTTCACAACGCTTTTGATGCTGGCCGTGTACCTCGCTGATGAACGGAGCGAAGAGGTCTCCTACGCCCGTTTTCTTGGCGGCTTGTTGATCGTCGGCGCACCGGCTGTGCTGATCGTGATCCAGCCCGACCTGGGATCAGCTTCGGTGATCATTTCTCTTGCAATGGGAGTGCTCCTCGTTGCGGGCGCCAAGGCTCGCTACATCGCAATGATCAGCGTGTTGTCAGTCGTGACCGTTGCCGCAGCGTTCTTCGGACAACTGGTCAACGATTATCAATCCGCACGAATCCGGGCGTTGATCAACCCGGCGGCCGCCGGTGCTGACGAGACGTACCAAGCTGAAAATGCCATGCGTGCCATCGGTACCGGTGGGGTTTGGGGCAAGGGCTGGCTGCAGGGCCCGCTGACGAACGGGCGCGACATCCCGGTCATGTGGGCCGACTTCCCGTTCGCTGCAGTCGGTGAACAGTTTGGCCTCGTCGGCTGCGCCGCGACACTTTCTCTCCTCGGCGTTGCGCTGATCCGTGTGTGGCGAATCGCCCACTTGTCACGCGACCTACTCGGCACCTACATCTGTGCTGGCGTGTTCACGATGCTGCTGTGGCAGATCTTCCAGAATGTGGGGATGACGTTGCGGATCATGCCGGTCACGGGTCTGCCACTTCCGTTTATCTCCTACGGCGGTTCTGGCCTGATTGTCTACTTCGCCATGTTTGGACTGGTACAGAGCGTCCACATGAGGCGCATGCGCTGAGGGTGCTGGGCCCTCCCGCTTCTGGCCTTCGGGCTCCGGTAGAATGGGCCGATGGCCGTAGCTGATCCGATTTTGTGGGCGTTGTTTGCGCTGACGGTCGGTGCTGCGGCGCACACCTTGCAGCTTGCGCTGCGATTACACCCATCGAACGACGATGACGGTGTCCGGCGCGATCACTCGCTGCTCGACGCCGCCCCGGAAGGCGCCGCAACGCGCTTCCGCAGAAGGGACTTCTCCAATGGAACACTCGGACGACAACAAATCTGCCGGCTCCAAGGCCGACGATTCGGCGCTCCCGGCTGACCAGCCAGCCAAACAGCGCCAGCGGGGCTCGCGAGGCGGTCAGAAACGCAAACCTGCAAGTCAGCGGAGCGACGACACCGCTGAGCCGAACGGTAAGAACGACGTTGAGATCCCAGACCGGATTCGCGAAGGCAAGCCGTCCGCTGAAGCTGGAGAGCGTGGCCTCGTCCGCAAGCCGAAAATTGGCGACACGATGCCGGCGCAGTCCAATCCGTCTGCCGGATCGTCTGCCAAGCAGAGCGACCACGGCGAGGGTGAGGGTGAGGGTGACAAGAAAAAGCGTAATCGTCGCAGCAAAGGTGGCGGTGTTGGCAATGGCGCCAATGGTGGGAACGGCAGCCAAAGCCAGCGCAGAGGGTCCAAGCAGACCGACGGCAACGATGGTGACAAGTCGAATGGCCGTCCGAGCGACAAGCAGAGCGACCGGCAGGCCAAGAACCAGAAGAACCGCCGTGGTCGGGTGAAGGGCCGGGGCAAGGGCGACACACAGCAGATGGACGAGGCATGGCTGGAGCAGCGTCGCGGGCGGGAGCGCAACGGTAAGCCGATCGGACGTTTCTTCATGTGCGTCCAGTCGCGGCCGGGCTTGGCGCAGGTTGCTGTGCTCGAAGGCCGAAACCTGATTGAGCACTACGTCAGCCGTCCCTCGGACGATGTCGCACAGATCCACGGCAACGTCTACATCGGCAAAGTACAGAACGTGCTGCCCGGCATGGAGGCGGCATTCGTCGATATCGCCACACCGAAGAACGCTGTGCTCTACCGCAGCGATGTGCAGTATGAGCCCGAAGACATCGAAGTCAAGGGCTCGAACCCACGGATCGAAGACATCTTGAAGAACAAGCAGTTGATTCTGTGCCAAGTCACAAAAAACCCGATCGCGCACAAAGGTGCCCGTCTCACCCAGGAAGTGTCGCTCCCTGGTCGGTTTGTAGTTCTGATCCCAAACTCCAAGACCTACGGTATCTCGAAGCGGTTGCCGGACGATGTCCGCAAGCGGCTGCGCGGCATTCTCGATCGAGTCAAGCCAGACGAGCACGGCCTGATCGTTCGCACCGCTGCGGAGTCCGCAACCGAGGAAGAACTCATTGCCGACATGACCATCCTGCTCAAAGAGTGGGAAGTGATCGAGCGCAAGGCCGCAAAGGCGCAACGGCCGGCGCTGCTATATCGCGAGCCTGAACTGGCGGTGCGCGTGATCCGCGAAGAGTTCAATGCTGACTACCGCGGCGTGTTGATCGACGACGAGCGCCTCTGGCAAGACGTTCGCGACTACGTCGCAGCGTTTAACCCAGACCTAGCTGATCGCGTCGAGTACTACGACGCCGATAAAGAAGGCCTTTCACTGTTCGAACGACACCACGTCCACGAGCAGGTACACAAAGCGCTCGATCGCAAGGTTTGGCTGCCGTCCGGCGGCTCCTTGATCATCGAAGGCACCGAGGCGCTCACCGTGGTCGACGTCAACACCGGCAAGAACGTCGGTAAGTCGAACCTCGAAGAGACTGTCTTCCACAACAACATGGAGGCAGCAGTCGAGGTTGCCAAGCAACTTCGACTGCGTGACATTGGCGGCATCATCGTCATCGACTTCGTCGACATGGAGATTCGTGAGAACCGCGGCAAGGTCGTCGAGGCGCTGCGCGACGCGCTCGCCCGAGACAAGACGCGGTCGCAGGTCTTCGACGTATCCGAACTTGGGCTCGTCGAGATGACGCGCAAGCGCATCGGTGAGGGGCTGTTGACTGAGTACAGCGAAATCTGCCCTGACTGCGGTGGTCGCGGCGTCGTCGTCGACTACTCCATGCTCGAGTAGTCGCCTCATTCTCTTCGTGGCTTCGCGGCGTGGAGGATGGGCATTCGATGTTCCCGGACGCTTGAGCAGTATCGGCGACGGGTGATACCTGTTGGGCGGAATCGCAGTTTGAGCGCAACGCAGCGCTGCTGTGGAGCAACGATTTGCTGCGAGGCCTACCACGGGATGCGGTCGAAGGGGCTCCGCTCCCACGCGATGTGCTTCGCTTGGAGGCGTCCGATGAGACGCCTCGACCAGCCATCTGACTGCGCTCCAGCGATCGCTCGGTCCTGCAACCGGTTGAGTCCGTTGCCAAACTGGGGGAGCGGAATGATGGTGGCTTTCGAGTTCTCGCCCTGCACGTCACCGATGAGGCACGACAGATCATGGCGAGGTCGAGGCATCATGTTCATGATTTCATTATGAACGAGAGGCGACACAACGATTGCCGCTGTGCGATGCTGAGATAATGAAGATTCAGATCAGTGAGGATGCTCGCAAGGTGTTGCAGAAAAGGGGCGGAACCATGTCGATCGACTTCATCCGCCCCACTGGTTGAGGCAAGATTGCAGAGGTGTCGGTCGACACCAACGTCAAGAACAAGAATCTTGCCCCGTACCGCAAGCTGCGCCACGAAGACTTCCGGATTCTGATCACCCCGCAGCTCATTGGTATGGCCGAGCAGATGCGGATCGTCACCAAAGGCAAACTGACCAAGTCGTTGTCGATCGAGTTTCAGGCGAGCCGCGGTGCCGGCGGCGACGACGCCTGTTGCGTCTAAGTAGATTCGGAATGCGTAGGGTCAATCTATGACTGACCTGCTTGCGCTCTCCAACGACGTCATCGACAACGGGCTGACCGACCGCCCGTTCAACCGAATCAACAACGAACTCTCCGAAGTCGCTGAGGGCCTTGCCATTGTTGAGAGCTTCAGTCACAGCATCGTTGCCGATACCGGCGACGGGCTTGTGGCTTTCGATGCCTCGCACGTGCGGACAGGTCAGCAGATTGTTGAGGCAATTCAGGGGTGGACCAGCGATCCGGTCACCCACATTGTCTACACCCACGGACATGCCGATCACGTCGGTGGCAGCGTGGCCTTTGATGCGGCCTACGACGACATCACCGTGGTCGGTCACCGCAACGTCGACGTCCGATTTGATCGATACGCCGCGACGAACGACTGGAACGTCCAGATCAATGCTCGCCAGTTCGGGGGAGTTTCTGGCGACTACGGGATGGGAGAGCTCCCCGAGTTCATCCCGTCGAACACGCGCCGGCCCGACCATATCGTTGACGATCACGATGTGCTGAAGATCGGCACCCGGACGATTGAACTGCACCACGCGCGGGGCGAGACCGATGATCATCTGTGGGGGTGGTTCCCGGAAGAGAAGTGGATCACGTCAGGCGACTTCTTCATCTGGAACTTCCCGAACGCAGGCAACCCGCAAAAGGTCCAGCGATACCCCATCGAGTGGGCTGAAGCTCTCCGCAAGATGATTGCGAAGGGGCCAGAACTGCTACTTCCAGCGCACGGACTGCCGATTGAGGGCAAGGATCGAATTGCTCGCGTGCTCGATGACGTGGCGACATCCTTGGAACTCATCGTTCGTGAAGTCGTCGACATGATGAACGCCGGTGAAGTTCTGGACACCATTGTGCATTCGGTCACCGTCCCTGAAGATCTGCTCAGCAAGCCATACCTTCGACCGCTCTACGACGAACCCGAATTCGTTGTCCGCGGGGTGTGGCGACAGTTTGGGGGGTGGTGGGACGGTGCTCCCAGTCGGCTCAAGCCGTCGCCTGATGCGGTGCTTGCGACCGAGTTGGCATCCCTGGCCGGCGGCGCCAGTGTGCTGATTGCTCGCGCTCGGAGCGTTGCTGACCAGGGAGATCATCGGCTGGCCTGCCATCTGGCCGACCTGGCCGGATGGGCCGCTCCGACCGACAGCGGTATTCACCGAGAGCGAGCGCTCATTTACCGTGGCCGCCGAAAGCAGGAAACGTCGCTGATGGCCAAGGGTATTTTTGCTGGTACCGCTCGCGAATCAGAACAGATCGCAGACTCCAATGCGCACTGATGCTCGATGAACACTTACGGCGTAGGAGCATTCGCGCTGATGCGCCGTTATCATCGATTATCGCTATGTACGCAGTAATCGCCTCAGGCGGCAAGCAGGAAAAAGTGACTGAAGGCCAGCGAGTGCAGCTCGAGTTGCTCGGCGCAGACGAAGGTAGCGACGTGTCGCTCACCCCCGTCATGCTCGTCGACGGCGAAACTGTACTGGCAACAGCCGACGAGCTCGTCGGAGCTTCAGTCACCGGCACGATCGTCGGCCGCGCAGCGGGTCCGAAGATCAACGGCTTCACCTTCAAACGCCGCACCAACAACCATCGTCGTTACGGCCACCGTCAAAAGTACGACGTCGTCGAAATTACGTCCATCAAACTTCCCAACTAAAAGGGCGCTGACTTTTTATGTCAAAGACAAAGGGCGGCGGTTCAACCCGCAACGGCCGTGACTCAAACGCACAACGCCTCGGCGTGAAGGTATTCGGTGGCGAAGACATTCGCACCGGAGCCATCATTGTCCGCCAACGTGGAACTCGCTTCCACCCCGGCATCAACGTCGGCAAGGCCAAGGACGATTCACTTTTCGCACTCGCCGATGGCGTGGTGCAGTTCGGCAACCACCGAGGCCGCAAGGCCGTCTCGGTTGTCTCCGGCAACTGAACACAATTCGTAACTGATCGAAGGCCGGGCCGTGAGGCCCGGCCTTTGTCGTTTTTGGGCTCAGTGCTCAATCTTCGTTGGGGGCTCCAGAGCCTCATCAACGCGGGCAGGTGCCAGGGGCCCGGG
>JBLIMF010000042.1:0-17664 GCA_047638615.1 Gammaproteobacteria bacterium | reverse complement strand
GTCCACCCCCGACGGGGCCTGTTGGGATCTTTAGCCAACCAGTCCGCCAGGAGGCAACCATGCAATCCAAAACGTCAAACCTCGCCGCTCTCCGATCCCCAGATCGCCGTGGGCGCCGCTCTCGCACGCTCACCGTCGCTCAGACAGCAGCTCCACTCGACATCACGAAGGAGTCGACCTTTCGGCTCATCAGAGAAGGTGCTATCTCCGCTCGCCGACGGAGCGGTCGTATCGAAGTTCATCGAGCACTCTTCGCCTACCTGGCGGAGGTCCCGTCGTGAGCCAGTCCGCGACCCATGCCGACACAGCCGGTGGCGCTCGGGCGTGCCACTACCCGGACGATGCGCATGCAGCGAAAGCGTCACCGCTGCACGGGGCACAGGTGGTCGCGGCGCCCGCTAGAACTGCGCTGGCCATCACGATTCTGTAGCGCATGGCGGTCAGGTATCGGAACTCGAAAAGGCTCTGACGGTCGTCTATGACATGTCGCAGAACGGCGACACGCTCGACGAACCAATCCCGACGAGGACGACTGGCGCTCGCCTCTACGGGCAAGAGTTTTCTACGTTTACGTCGCTGGTCTTCCGAGCTGCTGGCCGGAGAGGCGACGAAAGGCTCTGTTCCGACCAGGAAATCAGCGACCTCTCTGACGAGATGGAGGATGCGTACCCGAAGATTCGGGACATGCGCAACGCCTTGTTCGCTCACCCGCCGTTTGTTGACGAAGAACTTGTTGCCGACGACGAAGTGATGTTCTGGACGACTTTCCGGCTGATGTTTGTAAGGCGAATGGAGGTCAGGTCAGGCCGATTGCCGACCCCTTTATGTTGAACATGAAGGTGCCAGACTGGATCGAACGGTTCCGGAAGATGATCGAGACACGACTGGCCAGTGCAGACGGCTGATCAATAGTCGCCACTCGATGCTCGACGGTCGTTGTGGTGCCCTCGCTGGGTTGATCGCCTCGTTCATCTTCTCGATGTCAACGGCTTAACGTTCGCCCCGAGTCGTCTCAGAGGACGTGTCTCTCGAAAAAAATCCCGGTCGCCAGAAGATCTTCGGGCACCGTCGGAGCCGACACGGACAAATGGAACTCTCCGGAGTGCGAGTCCCTGTGGAGAAGCTGATTACCCACCCTCATTACCCACCTCAGGCCTCGTCGCAACCGACAGTCGCCGAGAAAACCAGGGGACGTATGGAGCCGGGTGCGAGGATCGAACTCACCACCTCATGATTACAAATCTGGCTGGTGATGTCCGGGTGGTACTGGTCGATAGTGCGGAGCCCAGAAACATGCAGGCGTGTGCCTCGTGCGCGTCCGGCAGGTTCGTCGAGGTGCGTGCCGTGGCGGACAGTTCGTGGACACTTCGTGGACGGCAAGCGGAGCCGTCATCGCCGATAATGGAGCGCCACGCCACATCCGCGGTGCTGCGGGAATGGAGTGGGTTCCGCACTTCCTTCGTTGCTCGCCTGCGCGCGGTCCTGGACCATCGGGCGCGCGCCTGGGCCCACGGTGTCAGGGGTGAACTCTGCTGGAACTGCGATCGTGTACATCGATGGTTTAAACCTTTATGGCTCGGCGTTGAAGGCCACCAGCGTGGATGTGCGTCGGGAAACGTTCATGGTGCCGAGCCCGTGGCGCACCATCGTTCCGGACCAGCCGTGGAGCGAACGGATGCGACCGGCGCCTTCCCCGCACGTGGAGGCGAGTCTGGTCGCGCTTGAGGCAAGCTCGGCTCGTCCGATGAAGGTCATGGTGCAGTTGCCTGAAGAGAAGTTCACTGGCGTCGCGATCGGGGTCGAGTTGGTCGACGATTTCCACCGACGCAGCTGCGACATGGCGATATTGATCACCAACGATGCCGATCTTCAACCAGCCATTGCCAAGGTGGTCGAGCAGGGCCACCACGTGAACGTTGTCAGCCAGGCTCCAACGGTCGGCCGACACCTGCGTCGCGTGCCGTCGACGAGCACCGCCATACCGCCAACGTGTCTCCGGGATTATCAATTCCCGGATGAGTTCACCGTCGCCGGGGAAAGGTTCTCGAGACCAAATGCTTGGAAGGACGGAAAATAACGAAAGCCCATCCCGTTGGGATGGGCCTTGCGCTATCCCAGGAGCCGTAGCCACTGGGTCGGTATGTCTCTTCAATATCGCCCGGCTCGCGATGAATTGCAATGCCTTGACTACTTCCGTGCGAAGCCCGTTCAGAAGTCAAGTGCAAGCTCGACCGCAAGGAAACAGTCCAGTCGACTGATGTTCTGATCGCCTCGCCGTAAGGAAGAAGTGCCGTTCGCGCTCGGGGGCGGGGAGCCCTGAGGCTCGCGCGTTCTTGAGCAGTCTCGGCAGAGCCCGCTACCTCGAGCGGTCTCCGACGCTGGCGCGCTGGCCGAGCGCCACGCCACAGTCGATGCGCAACGGTTGCGAGCAGCGGGAGGACCACGAGTGCGGCCATCATCAACATCGCGCCTCCGATGTTCGCCCCCGAAACGGTGGCGGAGCTCATCCCGTCGGACTCTTCGAGTGATGTCGACCGATGGGCGCTGCGACGATCGCTGGCATAGGCCGAATGGCTGGACGATTCGCGCTGCGCTCACAGCTGCAACCCGACGACGGATACCCAGCTCGTTCACGGCGACTACCAGCACGGCAACCTGTTCTTCTCAGGAACCAAGGTCGCTGCGATCATCGACTGGGACACCGCCGTCGTGGCGACTCGTCGATTCGAAGTCGTGCGGGCCTGCGCATTCATGTTCCATCTCGAGACCGAACGCACCACGTCGTTCCTCCGCGGATACCGGGCAGTGGCATCGCTGACGGATGGCGAGCTCAACGACGGAGCGAGAGCGTTGGGATGCTTCTCCGACCATCACGTGTGGCCGATGGAGGAGCGATATCGAAACGGCAACCGAGCAGCTGAACGCTTCATTCCCCACCGGCCCTTCCAACCGTTCCAGAGAATCTGGGCGTCAACCGGGCTCGAAGGCACCTGATGATCTGAGCCGGACCTGGTGAAGGATGGCGGAATCTGGCGGCGCCACAACTCTCGTCAGGGTTACGGATCTTGCGATGGTGGCGCACGGGGCACCGAGCTGGACCACCTGTACAGCGGATCCTTGCTGCCCCAGATCGACAACAGCTGTTGCGTCGGTCCTGATCGGTATCAACAGACTCCATGAAACCCGCTTGGCCGCGGCCTCGATCATACGACGAGGGCGAACTTTCGTCGTCGATGCTGGCTTGGCCCGTCGGGTTCGATCTGAGTCCTACTTGTCGGCCGAGATTGAGAAGCCCTTGAGGAACGTTCGCTGGAGGAGGATGAATACGAGGGTCGGCGGGATCGATGCGATGACCGCACCGAGCATGAGCGGGCCGTACGACTGGCCGCCACCGACGTTGCGCAGCGTGCCGAGCCCGATTTGCACGACCTGTTCGGAGCGGTCGTTGATGACCAGGCGGGGCCACAGGTACATGTTCCACGAGTAAAGGAACTGGATCACGGCGAGTGCGCCGATCACGTTCCACGACAGCGGCAGGAGTATCCGGAACAAGAACTGCACGGGGCCGGCCCCGTCGATTCGAGCGGCATCGGACAATTCGGCGGGCAGCGTCGCGAAGTGTTGGCGGAATAGAAACGCACCGGTCGCGGATGCGAGGAACGGCACGGTCAGTCCGAGCATCGAGTTGCTCCAGCCGAGATCTCCGACAATTTGGAACAGCGCGATGATCGAGATCTCGGTCGGCATCATCAGCGTGACGAGTACGAACCAGAAGACGAACCACTTCGCACGAAAGTCGAAGTGGACGAACGCCAGGCCGGCGAGCATCGCTGAGATGGTCTTTCCGATCGTGATGATCACGGCCTGCACGATCGAGTTGATCATGTACGAGCCAAGGTCACGTTGGCGCCACACGACATCGAAGTTGTCACCGAGGCTCGACCCGGGTGTGAGCTGGCGAGAGAAGAACTCGGTGTTCGACTGGGTCGCCACGATGATCGCATAGATGAGCGGGAATCCGATCACACACACGGTCGCGATGAGTACGAGGTGGGTGTACCAGCGGTCGACCTTGGACCTCGGTCGGAGGGCGCGCCGCACCCGGAACTCAATTGCCATAGCTGACTCTCCTGCCGGTCGAACGGAACTGCCAGATGGTGAGAGCCACCACACCTCCGAACAATACGAGTGACTGGGCCGCACCGCGTCCAAGGTCCCGACCAGGGATCGCTGTCTGGATCACTTCGAACATCGCGACGCTTGTCTGACCTGCAGGTCCGCCAGCGGTGAGGTAGTCGATGGTGCCGTAGGTCTCGAAGAAGGCATAGGTGAGGTTCGTGATGACGAGGAAAAACGTGATCGGTGACAGCGCAGGGAGCACCACGTACCGGAAACGCTGGAGCGAGCCCGCCCCGTCGAGCATTGCTGCCTCCATCTGATCCTTCGGAACCGTCTGCAGCCCGGCGATGTAGAAGAGCAGGTTGTAACCGAGCGTCTTCCAGATGCTGGCGAGCACGACGACCAACTGAGCGAGGCGAGCGTTCGTTCGGTAGTCCGGCAGAGCGAGGCCGAAAATGCTATCGACCCAGTGTTCGATGATGCCGGAGTTCGCATCGAACATCACGAAGAAGAGGAGTCCTGCGATCGGTGGAGAGATCGCATACGGCCACACCAGCAGGGTCCGGTACAACCCGGCACCACGGATCGGCTGGTAGGCGAGGCAAGCGATGCCGAGTGCGATCACGAGGCCTCCCGCGACGGTCCCGATCGAGATGATCATCGTCACGACGAACACGGCGCGGTAGTCGGCGGTCCAGAGACCCGCGATCGCAAGCAGCACCGCGCCGACCCCGATGGTTGACCCAAACCGGATTGCCGTCTCGACGCGCTGACGAGCGGGGCCAATCGGCCGGCCGGCCATCCTGCGACGAGCGAACCATGTCGCCGTCCACACGGTGATCGCTGTGGAGATGGCCACGACGACGAGCCACGGCATGCCGGGCCCGACCAATTCGGTGAAGTTCGAGACGCACCGGTCGGCGCGTCTCGGGGCACCGAGTCGGGCGAGCTGTGTCGACAGCCGCAGCGTCCGCAATGCAGGCCAGTAGAGGAAGACCACGAGTACGACCAGCGTGGGCGCAAGCAACAGCCAGGGGGCGAGTCGGCTCCCTCGGAAGACTCCGTGGGCGACATCGTCGCCGCGTTGTTGGCGACGTTGGGCGGCATCGGGATCGAGAGCGGTTCGTCCGAGCCGTATCGCCACGAATCCGGCGCCGGCGATCAGTGCCAACCCGAACCAGCGATCGAGCGTCGTCGTCTCGTCGTCGAAGGTGCAGAAGCCGAGCGGCACCATCACCGTGAGTGGCCCGGCCAGACCGAGCAGCGCACCGGCGAACGCACCAAGAAGGCGTGAGCGACCGAACGTCGCCGCTGCATGCGAGAGCAGTGCAGCGGCGACGGCGGCCACAAGGGTGACCGAGATGACGGCGAGCGGGACGTTCACGAGGTCCCGCCCGACGTCGTCATCACGGTCGCCGACGCGGGGAGGTGCGTCGGGATCTCAGCTGTCCGGCTCAGCCGAACAGCTCGTTGTACTCGTCGAGCAACCGCTGGGCATCGACCTGGGCATCGCCGAGACGCTCTCTCGGATCGAGGTTGTTCACGAGGATGTCTTCGACCCCTTCGGTCAAGACGTCGCGAATCGCCACGAAGTTGCCGAGCAACGCTCCACTGGTCGCCGGCGATTCTTCAGCGGCGGCGAGCTGAACGTTGGCGACGGCCGAGTTCGGGTTCTCGTCGAACCAACCCTGCGATTCGAGCAGATCGATCGACGCATTGGTGATCGGGATGTAACCGGTGGTGCGGTGCCAATCAGCGGCATTCTCAGGGTTGTTCAGGAAGTTCATGAACGCAAGCGCCGTGTCCTGATCTCCTTCGCTGAGCCCATCGACGAGCCACAGGGTGGCACCTCCGATGATGTTGCCGCCACCGCTGATTGCATCGCCGTTGCGAGGCATGAGCGACGACTCGACCTCGAAGCCGCCGTTGACGCCTTCATCGGTGAGCAGCGTGGTGTCCGACGATGAGTACACGAGGAACGGCACCTCCTGGGCAGCGAAGAGGTCGTACGTGCCACCCCAGTCGCGCTGTATTCCGGTGTAGGTGTACAGGCCGTCGTCCTGCATGCCCTTCCAGAAGGACACGTAGTCGACCATCGCATCGGAGTCGAGCATCACTTTCGACGCCCGACCGGAACGACCGTTGTCGTTGTCGGCGAGGAGAGCACCCTGCTGGGCGACGCTCTGCTCGAGGAACCACGAGTGGTTCGGCCAGGTGATGCACGAATCGGTCGCTGCGTCGGAGGCCATGTACGCCTCACACATCGAGCGCAGGTCGTCCCAGGTCTCGGGGGTGCTCTCGACCCCCGCTGCATCGAGCAATGACCGGTTGAGGAACATCGTCGACGACGACGTGTTCCACGGCATCGACGTGAATGTGCCGTCGATGGTGTAGTAGTTCGCAGCTGCGGTCACGATGTCGTCGAGCACGACGGGTACGCCGTTGATCTCGTCACGTCCGTCGATCGCCGATTCGACGCTCGTGAACAGCGGATTGCCGTTCGCGCCGACGGCGTCACGCGCTTCGGTGGTAGCCGCCTCGAAGTACTGCACGACTGCAGGAGGATTTCCCTGGTCGAACGCGAGAAGCGTCGCATCGAAAAGCGATTCGTAGTCCTCGTACCCCTGCACGACGACGTCGGGCCCATCGCTTTGCTCGTTGAAGTCGTCGGCAATCTGCTCGGTCCAGTCGAGGCGAGCATCGGTGAAGGCAATCCAGACATCGATCTGGTCACCTGACGACGGCGCCTCTTCGCCGGTGTCAGCCGTATTTTCGGCATCAGGTGCTGTGTCGCTCCCGGCTATATCACCGGAGCCGGCGGTATCCGTGTCGCTACCGCAGGCGGCGATCAGCAATGCACCGCAGACAACGGCTACCGCCGAGCGTCGTGTTCGTCGTGGGATCATCAATTCTCCTCATTCACGTTGGGGGAAGCCGGACCGATGGAACCGGCGGAACGTGAAACTACGAACCGCTGATTGCCGCCACATGGCCGTTACATGTCGCACTGGTACATCCGAGTGAACGTTGAACGAACCCCAGCGAATCAGGCTGAGGTGAGACCCCAGCGATGGCGGTGCTCACTGTCCGTCGGGGCGAGAAGAAGGAACACCCCCCGACAGAAGCAGCTAGCCGACAGCTGCGACCGAGTCGCCGTCCATACCCACGCGGCGGCGCATCCCGGCCCCCGCACGCTCGGCCAACGACGCCCTCGGTGCGATCACATCACGGCGTTCGGTCCACTCACACGTCGAACACTGCGCCTCACGGCACTGATAGATCCGCTTGTTCCAGATCAGCACAGCGCTGCATCGCTGCCCCGCTGCAGTGCTCGATAATCGCGGCGCACAACGGCCAACACCCGAGCGATATCCGGCAGACAGGA
Source organism: Gammaproteobacteria bacterium (assembly GCA_047638615.1). GTDB lineage: Bacteria > Actinomycetota > Acidimicrobiia > Acidimicrobiales > Ilumatobacteraceae > Ilumatobacter_A. The sequence goes on along the minus strand of JBLIMF010000042.1, from coordinate 10,160 downwards.
GCACCTGCGACCACATCGAGAATTCAACGCCGGACCAGCGCGATATAGAGCAGGCTCGACCGATCAGGAGTGCCGATATCGGATGGTCTGCCCGTCGAATGACGACGCGATATCGGATGGTCTCAACTGGCGATTGCCCGACCGACTTCGCCGGCTATGTGGCGTGGGCTAAGGCACAGGTAGTCGCGATTCTGTGCGGGCGCGATGGCCGCCACCAACTCCAGGCCGGGCGGCTACCAGACTCCAGGAACCAGCCGCGCTCGGCCGCTCGCGTAGTCGCGGTAACGATCGCCGAGAGTGTCTTGGAGTGCACATTCTTCAACCCGGATTCGTCGCAGCATCGCCGGCAATGTCCCCGCGAACGTGAGCGCCAGCCCCGGCCATGTGCCAAGCGCCAGTCCGACACCGAGAAACGCGACAGCTGAACCGGCGTACATCGGGTGACGCACCAGCCGGTATGGGCCCGTTGCGATGACTTCGTGATCGTGTTGGATCGTCACAACCGCTTGGTGGAAGCGACCCAACGTACGGTGGCTCCATTGCCGCACAGCAACCCCAACACAAAGCACGAGAACCCCAACGGCGTACACAGTCCGTGACGCTGGCCACGTACCCCACCCTGCGAGGCTGATAAGGCCGGCGATGGTCACCAAAGCGACCGGCAGCACGTCCAGATAGAGCAGAGCCCACCGATCATCTCGAATCGAAGAACCTTCTGGAGTACCGAAGCCCTGCGTGAACTCCTGCACGACGAAGATCGACATGATGACCGCGAACACCGCCAAACCGGCCAGCGTGGTCACGTAGGGCATCTGCGAACAGTAGCCAAGCGCGTAGTTGTCGCGTGGTACTCGTTCCGTACCGGACGAGCCGTTCGGTTGCTGATGATCTCGCCCACAACGCGCACGCGGAATCACACCTCGTCGCTGGGGTCTCGCGCCACATCACGGCCCCATTGCCGTGCTCGATAGTCACGGCACCGTGCAGCCCTCAGGCAGCGAAATGACCGGCACGACGATCGGTCTCAGCACAGCTCGGCGTCCGACGGAGGCCAAGCGCAATATCGAGTGCCTGGCCGATCGCGTACGTGCCGCTATGAGCGGATCTTTCGGGTTCGGACGCCGTGATTATCGGGCGGGCTCCGCCGGTCTGGAGGCGTGCGACTTCGCCGGATCTGTGACGTCGGGCAGCCTGAACAGACGCGCGATCTCGTGCGGATGAGTCTATTGGTGGACTCGACGTCGGGTTCAGGAAGCTGTTCGGATCTGATCCGGCAACGAGGCGTCCAGCGCGTCGTCCGGGATGGTCTCTGGGCCCCGAAAAGTACCGAGCACAAGCTGACCCACCGAGGAGTCGGCGCTGACCATCAGTTCGTTGAGCTTCTGTTGTCGGGCTGTTCTGTTGGTGCACTGCTCCGCGTTCGCGACGGCGAGAACGTCCGCGATCAACCCATACCGCTCGACCCGCCCGAGTCGTTCATCCGCATACGAAACGAACGCCGATCGAGTCGTTGCCCCGTCGAGGATCAGGTCGCGAACAATCCGGGCGTCCCGCAGAGTCATCGCGAGCCCCTGACCCACGAGCGGATCCCCGAACCCGGCTGCATCGCCGACCAAGACGACCCCCTCGACGAACGGTGTCGGTGCCCATGCATCGTCGCCGACCACTGTTCCGCAAGGGCCAGCGGGTCGCCCCGCCGCCAGTTCCTCAGCCCACGGAAATGCCAGCCCCGCGCACGCATCGAGGAAGCGCTGCGGTCCTTCGTGGCCGGTGAAGCGTCGGCGTTCAGACAAACCCGTGCACAGATAGACCCGCGCTCGACTCGGGGTCTGATGGAACATCAACATGTACAGGTCGTGGTCGTTGACCGTGGCTTCGAAATCGTGAGGAATCGCGTCGAGTCCGTCCACGAGTAGTCCGGAAATGCAACTGACGCCGTCTTGGTGTTCTCGTTCGATCCCGACCTGTTTCCGAACCGTCGAGCTGCGGCCATCCGCTCCGATCACCAGGTCGGGAGTCGCAGTGAAGGCCTGCCCTTGGACCTGCCAGGCAACCACCGGTGAACTTCCCGCCGTCACCTCGACGCCTTCGATCCCGCGGACCACAGTCGCTCCAACCGATGCGGCCGCTTCAAGGAGAGCCTGACACGCAACAGGATGGCCGATACTCAGCGAACCGGCCACTTCGGGGACCATCGCGTTCATTGGCACTTTCACCGGCTCATCGGCCCAACGGTTGTACAGGTGCCACCAGGATGCGTGCCGACCGCCCGCATCCAAGAGCACACGCTCGACCCCGAGCCGCTGCGCATCCGCGACTCCCCATGCCTGCAGGACCTCGCCGCGAACTCGATCTGCAAACGCCGTGGTGCGCTCAAGGACGGTCACCTCGAGACCCGCTGTAGCGAGCCCATACGCCAGAGCGCCGCCTGCGATCCCGCCTCCGACGATGACCACTGATTGTGCGCCAACAGCCATTCGCAACCTCAATTCGTAGAGTTGACGGAGCGTAGCCGAGGGGCGTCGGTCTCCCGGACAACTTCCGCCACCCGATCCCGTTGCTTCGGCAACCACCGCTCTGCCGTACACGTCGACACACAGAATCCCTTCAGCCCAGCACCCGAAGCCGCTCGACTCCGGCCCAAGTGCAGTGCTCGACACTCGCGTCCTCCCGAAGGCGTCAGACCTGTCCGGGATTCTGCAGTGGGGAACGCATCGACCATCGCCGGGTTCGATCGCGCGATCTGAGCGGATCGACGCTCGCGTACGTGCCGATCAGGAGCGGAGCTGGCGCGCTCTGACGACGGTTGATCTGAGCGGTGTTGACAACGGTTGATAACGCGAGCAGACTAGATCCATGAGTCGTAACACGATGAGCTTCGCACTCCCGGAGAACATGCGCGACTACATCGATGCGCGCGTCAGCGACGGAAGTTACGGAAACACGAGTGAGTATCTGCGAGAGCTGATTCGCCGCGATCAGCACGAGCAGGCAGCTCAACGTCTTCGCGATCTCATTGCTGACGGGCTCGCATCGGGCGAGGGTCGCGAACTCACCGATGACATGGTTGCCGAGCTGCGCGAGCGGGCGCTCGGCGCTGAGGCGTGACGCGCCCGAATCTTCGGCCGCAAGCAGAAGTCGATCTCGTCGAGCGAGCCCACTACTACCGAGATGAGGGCGGCCTCGACCTCGGTGAACGATTCTTCGATGCGGCGATGACTTCGCTGGATGCGATTGGGCGGATGCCCGGCGCCGGGTCGCCCCGTGTCGGCGAGGTATCCGGAATTGATGGCCTGCGTGTTCGTCGCATTCCGAACTTCCCGTGCGGCTGGTTCTACTTCGCCAGCGGCGAGCGCGTCGATGTCGTCCGCCTGCTCGCTGATGCTCAGGACATCGCTGCCGTCCTCGCTGATATGGAGCAGGACTAGCGATCGGAAGTCCCGATACAGAGCGGTCTCCCGTCAGCGAGTGGTCCGCTGGTATGGAGCGGGTTTCGTCTCAAGGAGTGTGTCAGTCGATCGCTGGCGGCTTCGGTTGTGCCGCTGACGGGTTGAGGTGACGGCTCAGGAAACGCTTCGCCGGACCGGCATCAACGTTTCAGGCACGGCGGGGCCGCTGAGAAAGGTCTGGACGATGGCGCCCACAGTTGCGGGTTGCTCGAGTGGAAGGGCATGAGACGTGCCGGGGACCACGGCCAACTGCGCAACGGGCAGCGCCTCGTAGAGTTCGATTGTATGACTCAGCTTGACGAGATCGTCATCGCCTGAAATCACAAGCGTCGGCGCAGACACCCGGCCGACTTCGTCGGTGGTCTGTTTCGGTTCGGTCGACGCCATGGCCATGAACTTGCCCGCCACCTCGCCGAAGTGTTCGGCCCCGTCTGGAGAGCGTGCTGCATACGCCTCAACCATCGCGGCGAGCACATCGGAGTCCGGGTCGATCTCGAGTGGATGGAGCCCGTCGTGATGGAAGTTCGTACCGATCAACACGAGGCGCTCCACGAGGTCTGGTCTCTGCAACGCAACGATCAGACTCACGATGCCGCCGTCGCTGTAGCCAAGGAGATGCGTCGCTCGTCCGATGACGGTCTCAATGACGCCAACGGTTTCGGTCGCCATGTCCTGGTAGTGAAACGGGGCAGCGGTGTCGGCGGTGTAGCCATGCCCGCGCCGGTCGAATGCAACCACTCGATGGTCTGCGTCGAGAGCCGGCCCGATTCCTTCGAGCAAGCTCTCGCTGCTCGAGAGCCCCCCGTGGAGTAGGAGGACCGTCGAGCCCTGCCCTTCTGGCGCCCGATCCTCCACCCACGTCGGATGTCCATTGATCTCAACGAGTTGACTTGACATCCGACAACCATAGGTCGTCGTTCTTTCCCCGCCGGTTGCTGACCATCGTCCACGATCCTGGTATCGGTTGTGTCAAGACCGGATCGCGTGCACGCATATCGACACGACCGGCCCTGACCGGCACCAGCGAAAGAACCGGCATTAAGTGGGTAATCGGGCGCTCGATATCGCTCGAAGCCAATTGGATCGGCGCGCTGTTGCGCGACCAATCCGGTGTCCCGGCCCGATTTCGGGTCGGAGCGTGGCGCACTCAACAGATCCCACGGATACGACGGCTCGCACGATCGTTGACACGACACGATAAGCCCTGGTCAGGAGGTCGAACCGTGCCTCCATGCGCAAAGGCGTGCAAGCTCAATCTCCCGTTTGGATCGCGTCGCGGTCGGGCTTCACTCGGCAGAGACTCCTCGCAGGCCGGTCAGTCGGGGATCAGCAGCTTGTTCGGCCTGGCCGACCTCGCCTTCTCGTGCTGCATTTCCTGTCGGGTCGGCGGGGTCGTGTGTCAGAGCGGAGGGAGGGCGTACGCCCTTGCAGGTTGCGCCTTGCGCAACCTGTCAACCCTCCATTCGAGCCCGCCGAAATACGGCGCAACGTGCCCCAGGTTTCCCGTTTCGGGAAACCTGCAAAGGTGTATGCCCTCCCACCAGCCCAGCGCACGACATGCCGAGCCCGACCTGCAGCGCCACACGATCTGACGGGGCAGTCCGCCACGAGCGAAGCCAAACCCCGCACGACCTGCCGGATGACCGAACGCCAGCGCCGAGCGTGCAACCGACGATGTCCCGCGCGGCGACGCTGACCGCCTTTACAGAAGCGGGAGGACGCCACGGTGCTCCCAGGACCAACGGAGGCCTGCAGTGAGAACAACACCCAACCCTGCCACGATGACCGTCAGCGAGGCTGGCGTCCTGCTCGGCATTTCACGGTCGAGCGCTTACGAGTGCGTCCGCCTCGGTTCCATCCCGTCGCTCCGACTTGGACGGCGAATCGTCGTGCCGCGGCGAGCGATCGACGCACTGCTGAACTCGGTGAGTCTTGAGGCTCAGCGGGAAGCCAACGGTGAGCGCTGACAGCAAACGGCGGAGCTATTCGAACAGCCCAGCGATGCGAGCGGTGCTCTCTCGGCGGACAGCCTGCGGGACATGCGAGTACGTGTCCATCGTGACGGCGATGGTCGCGTGACCGAGTTGCTCTTGAACGACCTTCGGATGTACACCAGCTTCGAGCGCACTCGTCGCCATCGTGTGGCGCACGTCGTGCAAGCGGATCTTCGGGACATCGACCCGAGCAATCGCGGACGCGAACGTCTTCGTCAGCCGCTGCGGCAAGAGCGGCACGCCCGCCTCGTCGACGAAGACGTAGCCCGAGTCGACCCACGCAACGCCAGCGGCGAGTCGTTCGGCCTCCTGACGCTCGAGGTGATCACGCAACACACCGACGGTCGCCTCAGCGAGCAGCAGCTGCCGCTGGCTACGCGCCTTCGGCGTCGTCGTCACCGTTTCCTTGCCGGCCGTCGTGCGCTGCTGAGCGATCGTCAATGTCGCTCGTTCGAGGTCGACGTCGCTCCATCGCAGACCGGCGAGTTCACCCCGCCGCATCCCGGTGTGCAGTGCAAGCGCCCACAACCCTTGGAGCCGATCGCCGACCAGCGAGTCAAGGAAACGCCGAGCCTCCGCCGACGTCCACACCGACATCTCCTTGTGCTCACCCTTCGGCACGCGCGCCGAACTGGCCGGGTTGGTCGGCATCACATTCCACCGGACACCGTCGGCAAGGGCACGGTGCAACACGCGGTGCGAGAGCTTCACCGAGTTGACCGCCAACGGCTTGCCGTCACGCCGGCCGTGGTCGAGCAGCGCGCCGTGCCAACGCTTGATGTCCATCGCCGACAAGTCAGCGAGCCGGATTGCGCCCAGGTACGGCAGGACGTATCGCTCGACCACCTCGCCGTAGTTCGTCCATGCGGTGAGCGCGATCTCAGGCTTGATGGTGTCGATCCACACCTCGAGGAAGTCCCGAACGGTCTGCTTCGAGGGGGCGATGTAGCTGCCCTGCTGCAGTCCGGCGAGCGCCTCGTTCAACGCAGCCTGCGCCACTCGCTTGGTGGCGAAGTTGCCGACCTGGCGCTGTCGTCGCTTTCCGGAATCGTCGAAGCCCAAGTCGATTCGATAGCTCCACGCGCCGCCCGGCGTTCGTGGTTTGCGGATCGCGCCCTTGAGATGGCCACCGTAGTCCCAGGTGGACACTTCGTGGACAGCAGACCGATTCTACGTTCAGCGTGTCGGCCGGTTAGGGCCTTTACCCTGGGGTGATCGTGGAGCCGGGTGTGAGGATCGAACTCACCACCTCATGATTACAAATCAAGTGCTCTACCAACTGAGCTAACCCGGCGTGGGGCATGACGATAGCGACGTCACTCGGTTTTCGAACCGCGTCGACGCATCCCGACGAATGCAACGAGCCATCAGCTCCTCAACGGGGTACCGGCTTACGACGCAGCGCGACGGCCTCGAGTAATTTCGTACGTCGAAAGTGCTGCGGCAGCCGAGACATTGAGTGAACTAATGCGCCCCATCATCGGAATAGACACGATCGTGTCACACCGTTGCCGGACGAGCTTCGACAGGCCGCCACCCTCGGCGCCGAGTACGAGGCAGATCGGTTCGTTCGCCAACGCCGCCAGCTCGAAGAGGTCCCGATCGGCACTGTCGTCGAGACCGACGATCCAAATGCCGTGATCTTTCATGTTTGCAAGCGTCGCGGGAAGGCCAGGGATCAGCGCGATTGGAACGTGCTCGATCGCACCGGCCGACGCCTTCGCCACCGTCGGCGTGACGTGCACGGCGCGATGCTTCGGGAGCAGCACGCCGGTGACGCCGGCACCATCACAGTTGCGGATGATCGCACCGAGGTTGCCAGGATCGGTCACGCCATCGACGGCGACGAGGAATGGCTTGACCCCATTTTTCGTGCGGAGCAGTCCGCCGAGGTCAGCCTCTTCGAGTTCGGCGGCCGTGGCCAGCACGCCCTGCGGCGATTCGCTGCGGGCGTCGCGGTCGAGCTTGGCGCGTGCAATGTAGGTAACCATCACACGCTGGGCGCGGGCGATCTCAACAATGTCAGCAACGCCAGCATCACCTTCGAGGTCGGCGCTGATAAAGATGTCATAGATCTTGCGCTTCTCTGCCATGAGCAATTCGCGGACGGCCTGGCGCCCTTCGATCTGCTTGCCACCGAGCCCACGGCCAGAGGTGCGCGGATCGGCCTCACGACCACCGCCCTGCGGGCCGCCGGTTCGGCGCGGCGGAGGACCGCTGCGCTGACCCGGTCGAGCCCCGCTGCGCTGACCCGGGCGGCCGCCACCGGCACCCGCACCTGCGCTGCCGCCGGGCCGCCCCGGACGCTTACCTGTACCACCGGAGGCACCGCGGCCTCGACCCTGCTTGCTCATGATTCGTCCGTTTCCGACGTGTCCGTCATTCGTTGGATGAGCGCCGTGGCGAAACACACGACTCCTTCACTGCGGCCGATGGAACCAAGCCTTTCAGCCCGATTGCCCTTCACGGTGACCGGTGCACCGACCGCAGCGCTCAGCACCTGCTGCATCTCGTCTCGACGCGGCGCAATTTTCGGCTGCTCGCAGACGAGTGCCGTATCAATATTGGCAACTCCCCACCCATCCGCAGCAAGCAGGCTAACCACGTGCTCGAGCAGCGTGATCGAGTTGGCGCCGCGCCACCGTTCATCGGTGTCTGGGAAGTGCATCCCGATATCGCCGAGGCCAGCCGCACCGAGGAGCGCATCCGCGCAGGCATGCGCCACCACATCAGCGTCAGAGTGGCCGACGAGGCCGGGACTGTCGGGGAAAACCACGCCACCGAGCACGAGAGTGCGGCTGGAGTCGTCGGTGAATTGGTGGATGTCGAAACCTTGCCCGACCCTGATATCGCCGAGAGCGGTCATTGTTCGCCCATCTCGCAACGCACCCACTCGAGGTCGTCGGGCAATGTGATCTTGCGATTGCGATGGTCGCCCTCGACCACGACCACGGTGCCGCCCGCCTGTTCGATGAGCGCAGCGTCGTCGGTGGCGTCACCACCGGACGCATGTGCAGCGCGCAACAGCGAAGCACGAAAAGCCTGCGGTGTCTGCACGGCCACCAGTGTGGACCGGTCGGGCGTGGCCACCACCGTGCCATCGGCCTCCACGACCTTGATCGTGTCAACCACGGGAATACCAGGCACAGCTGCATCAGCCCCGGCTGCAACAGCGGCAATCACACGCTCGTAGACCGCAGGCGACGCAAGGGGTCGAGCCGCGTCGTGCACACAGACGATCGTTGCGTCGTCAGGGACCACCGCAAGACCAGCCCGGACCGACGCTGAGCGCGAATCTCCGCCCGCAACAGCGCCTTCAGCGACAGCGTCGCTCAAGGGCACAACAACCACGACGCCAGCGCTCATTTGCTCGGCAATCGCCTTGGAATGGTCGATCACACGACGATCGCCGATGAGCTCATATTGCTTCGGTTTGCCGAATCTTTGACCGCTTCCACCGCCAACAACAACAGTCCATACTGTTTCAACATGCGGCACAGCCTCGGAGGGTAGTACCGTGACCTGCGTCATGGCTCACGAAGACATCCTCGCCCGAACCGACTTCTTTGCCGATGCGCCTCCGGAGGCGCTCGCAGCGGTGGCTGCCGCTGGCCAAGAGCGGCACCTGATCCGCGGCGATGTGCTGTTCAACGAGGGTGATCCACCCGAGTCGCTGTACCTCGTGGTCCGTGGCCGCATGGCCATTGCGATCGCCAACCCGATCGACCGCCGTGAGAGCGTCGTTGCGCTGATGGAGCCCGACGATCTGTTCGGCGAGATGAGCATGCTCGACAACGGCCCCCGCTCGGCCATGGCCCGAGCGCTCGAGCCCACCACCGTGCTCGCTATTCCTTTTGAGCCGATTCTGACGATGTTCGATCAGTTCCCAAAGCTGCTCTGGAACGTCACGCGCTTGCTCGCTCAGCGAATTCGCGTCACCGACGAGGCACTCGCCGACTCGGTGTTCCTCGACGTCACCGGCCGCACCGCAAAGCGTCTCCTCGAACTCGCTGACGGGTCCGACCAGTTCACGCTGCCTGTCACACAGGAAGAACTCGCTGGCATGGTCGGTGCATCCCGTGAGCGCGTCAACAAGGCGATTGCCAGCTTCATCCGGCTCGGATGGCTCGAGCAGCAAGATCGCACGTACCGCATCACGCAGCGCGACCGCCTCGAACTCCGCGCCCGCTGAGCCAGCTTCCCGTCGCGTAGTGCCCGGCGATAACCGCTGCATCACGCGCCATGTTGAAAAGTTCAACTTCATCGATTCTGCCGTTGAAGTCGTACCCGGAACCGGCGATGTTGGCGTCGCGCACGCCGCTCGGGCCCGTCAACTCGCCGATGGCATCATCATCAGAATGAGCGCTCCATAGGTCGGCATCGATTTTAATGTCGATGTCGATGTTGATCGTGTATCCGTTGAACAGCACGTCCTCGAGGCAAACCAGCGAATGGCACCACCAGGCGAGGGACGCCCTCGATATTTTCGACCGGAACTATCTTCGAGTCCGATGCGGTGTTGGCGTCTCCCTTGGTCCGAAATCCGGTCGACACACTGTCGCGGCGTTCGACGCCGGTGATGCGATGCGTGACCCGCATCCCTTTGGCTGCTGTGTTGTCGAACGTCGTATTTACTGCAGGCCGCAACGAGTCAAGGTCAGCGCTGCGGTCGACCTGAACGATTGCACCCGGGCGCAGGGTCGGACCATCGCCCCCT